>NZ_MOEN01000005.1 GCF_001968985.1 Desulfurobacterium indicum
TATTTCCTCTAAGGTTACCTGCGATATTTTGCTTATGGTTGAGGGTGAGTATTTAAGTTCAAACACGCTTTCAAGAGCCTGGGCTACTGCTCTTGCACTCATACCAGAGGCAAACATCCCAAGTATTAAGTCTTCAAGATTGATATCTCTTCTTCTATAAGGTTCTATCAACTTTGTTCTGAATTTTCCCTCTCTATCTCTTGGAATTCTCAGATTTTCAAGCTTACCGATAACAGTATCTAAGTTTCTAACGTAAAAGCCGTTCTTTGTTCCTCCATGTTCTTTAAGAAACACTTCTCTTTCAGCCGTCATGATTGACTCTAAGGTTTGCTTTACCACTTCCTTAACTAGGTCTGGTAAAATCTTCTGTAGTTCCATTTTTGCCTCCTGGGGTTGGTATTTGTGGGGTGTTCCCCAGGAGGTTATCCCATTTCTCAAGCTTACACAAAATATCGTACACTACCAAATTAACTGAAAGTGCCGAATTTTCACTATATTTATTTGTAGATAAATGGAAAACAGAGGGGGAAAGTCATGGAAGCAACCGTTAAACCAAAAGCACCTATAAGGAGATTTGACATATTCGCAGAGTGGAACAGAATAAAAGGGATAAGGGAACTGGGACTTGATCCAGAAGATGCAAAATCTTACGGGCTTGCCGTTGCGGAAGTTGTAGCTGCAAGGAAATTTTACGGACACAGAACAAAATACAGGGGAGCAACGAGAGAATACATAGAAAAGCATGAAGGAACTCCCTGGTGGCGCAAAATGGCCTCACCTGCCGAATTTGACGAGAAAATAGTCGAAAGAATGGGAAGGGAGTTCTATGAAAAAGTTTTTTCCAAAGCGATAGAAAAAGCATTCAACGAGGGTAAAGACTATATGGATATCAGGGATTCTCTGCGAAAAAAATGGAACGAACTTTTAAAGAGATAACGTTGTAACTATCTCTTCCACTTTTGTGAGAAAACTGCCAACGCCTTCTCCTGTTTTTGCCGAAAGAAAAACAGAATTCTCAGAATTTTTAACCTTTCCTGCAATCATCAACCGGAAAAGCTCTTCTTTTCCTTCAACAAGGTCTATTTTATTAAATACCGTTATCCTTGGTTTGTCAGAAGCTCCTATCTCTTTGAGTATTTTTCCAACCGCTTCTGATTCTGTGTAAAGGTTCGGAGAGGTAATGTCATAAACAACAGCTACAATATCTGAATCTGCAACTTCCTGAAGCGTCGCTTTGAAAGATGCTATCAACTCATGAGGAATATCTTTTATAAACCCCACAGTGTCTGTTATTAAAATTTTTCTATTTATACCTCTGAGAAAGATTCTTCCCGTTCTGGTATCCAGTGTGGCAAAAGGAATATTTTTAATAAAAAGGTCCTCTCCCGTGAGGCGCCTAACAAGTGTTGATTTGCCGACATTCGTATAGCCTGCTACAGCAACCGTAATAAGGCCGCTCTTTCTTCGTCTTTCTGTAAAGAGAGAACGTCTCTTTGCATACTTTTCTATCTCTCTTTTTAAAGAGTGTATCCTTCGCCTTATAGCCCTTGATTCCGTTTCCAGCAAGGTTTCACCGGGCCCTCTGGTCCCTATTCCGCCACCAAGCCTTGAAAGCCCTTTTCCTTTTCCCCTTAACCTTGAAAGCTGATGATAACACCTTGCAAGTTCCACCTGTATCTTTGCCTCTTTAGTCCTTGCTCTTTCGGCGAATATATCCAGAATAATCTCGGTCCTGTCTCTAACTTTTAGCCCGGTTGCCTTTTCTATATTTCTTATCTGAGACGGAGATAGATTATGGTAGGTAACAACTAAAGAAGCGTCTTTTACTTCCGCAAATCTCTTTAGTTCTTCTATCTTTCCTTTTCCGACATAGGTTGAAGGATCAAAAGAGCGGCGGTGCTGAACAACAGAACCAACAACCTTGTAGCCCAAAGCTTCTACAAGGCCGGAAAGCTCTTCAATATCCGGCTGCTCACCGTGTTTTATAACTGAAAGAAGAATAACCTTTTCTATCTTTCCTCACCCTCTGAAAATAGATTTCTCACAGGCCTTGAAGGAACTATTGTTGCAATAGAGTGTTTATAGACAAGCTGCTGGCTATCACCTTCTTCGAGAACAATTGTAAACTGGTCAAAATAGGTTATAACCCCCTGCAATCTTGTTCCCTTAGCAAGGAAAATATTAACTGGAATTCTCTCTTTTCTTAACCTGTTTAAATAAGCATCCTGAACCTTAACAACACTCATAAAACGCCTCCCTTCCTTAAATCATCTTTTATAACGTTAATTACTTCTTCTTCCGGTATTTCCGAAAGATTAATCCACTTAAAGCCTTTCTCTCTCCTGAACCAGGTAAACTGCCTTTTTGCAAACTGTCTTGTTCGCCTCTTTAGATCTCTCACCGCCTCTTCAAGAGAAACTTTACCTTCAATATAGGGCAACAGCTCTTTGTAGCCAAGAGCCTGAAAGGCTGTTATTCCCTTTCCGTAGGAGAGTAACTTCCTCGCCTCCTGAACAAGTCCTCTCTCTATCTGAGAATCAACCCTGTTGTTTATCCTTTTATAAAGTTCATCTCTGTTACGATAGAGGAAATACCCGTAAAATTCGTAACGAGGCTTTTCGGGCAGCTTGAAAGATGACAGAGGCTTACCTGTAAGCTTGTAAACTTCCAGAGCCCTTATAATGCGCTTTCTATCCGTTTTATGAATCTTTGATGCATAACCGGGATCTACCTTTTTTAAGGAACTGTAAAGTTCTTCCGTAGAAACTTTGCTCAGCTCCCTCCTTATGCTTTCGTCAGCCGGTGGGACAGGAGAAAGACCGTAGAGAAGAGCTCTTATGTAAAACGCCGTTCCTCCTACTATGAGAGGAAACTTTCCCCTTTTCCTTATTTCTCTTATTGCCCTATCCGCCTCTTTAACAAAGTCTGCCACGGAAAAATAGACATCGGGGTATACAATATCTATCAAGTGATGAGGAATCCCTTCCATCCTATCCGATGAAATCTTGTCTGTTCCTATATCAAGTTCTCTGTAAACCTGCATCGAATCGGCACTGATTATCTCACCACCAATGGCTTTTGCAAGCTTTATAGAAAAATCAGTTTTTCCCGCCGCCGTGGGTCCGGTAATGACAATCAGAGGCTTTTCTCTTTCCATCTCTTAAACTCCGGTGAATTGCTCCATCTTCTGTGACTCCAGAACCACTGCTCCGGTCTTTTTTTCACTGCCATCTCTATCCAGTCAGAGTAAATTTTAGTGAGCTCTTCAACGCTCTTTCCTTCAGGATAGATAGGCCTATGTATCTCAAACGTGTAGCTGTTATCCGGTTCCATGTAACAGAAAGCAGGTATTACAGGCTTACCGGTTTTAACGCTCAAAACGGCAGCTCCTTTGTTAACAAATGTATCTCTTCCCAAAAACTTAACAAGAACACCGTCTTTTTGTCTCGGGCGTTGATCAAGGAGAATTCCTATAAAACGCTTTCTTTTTAAATCTTTTATTATTTCAAGAATGTTACCAGTAGGAATAACCTTTATGTTCCAGTGGTTTCTTATACTATTAACCATCTCATTTACGTAAAAATTTTTCAGCGGTTTGGCAACAACGGATAATCTCCCGCCGCTGACATGAGAAAACCATCCGCCTAAAAGTTCCCAATTCCCTATATGAGCCGTAAGTAGTATTCCTCCGCTAAGGGAAACAAGTTCATCCATTGAGATTGTGCTCTCTTTTCTAAGGGAAAAGATGGAATCAAGAAAATCAAATGAGTAGTTCTCAGAACGAAAAAAATCAACACTACATTTCACAAAAGTTTTAAACGCCTCTTTTCCTATTGAAAAAGGCATACCAACAAATCTTAAATTCTCCTCCGAAACCCTCTTAACACGGGGATAAGCGTAAAAAAGAGAAGCAAAAGAATCTGCGACTTTTAAAGCTCTATTACGGGAGAATTTCCTTAAAAACTTTTCCTTCAGTAACCTGAGAAGCAGATACTCCGTCCGGTAAGAAAGCTTTTTGTTCATCTTTTTCCTCATGTTTCTCAACATTCTTAATCCTGTTAACAATAAACTCCTTAAGTCCGAATACTTCAACGCTCAAAACGGGAAACTTAAAGGATAATTTTCCTTTTAACTTTACAGCATCTTTTTCTGTAGTAACAAGGTTAGGATATTTACAAAGTCTTTCAATATCTTCATCCGTATAAGTATAGTGATCAGGAAAAAGAAAAACTTTTTCAAGATCAAATCCTTTTAACTTGAGCATCTCAATAAACTGCTCCGGATTTCCTATCCCACAAAAAACATTAATATCCCTGGGAGGCGGTGAAGTCTCAGAAAGATTCTCGTCCATCCAGCCATTAAAAGTCTGATGTGCCCTAAAAACAGGTTTTTTAAAAGTTTTTAGATAAAGCTCTATTGAATTTATCTTTTCAACAGGTGCAAGATTTGACCTGGAAAGAACAAAGCAGTGAGCCCTCTCAAGAGCCGAAACGGGCTCTCTCAATGTTCCTAAGGGGAGACAGTGATTTCCCCCAAAGGGATTGAAGGGATCAACCACAACAATATTAACAGTGGAAACTATTTTTAACTGTTGAAATCCATCATCAAGGACAACTATGTTGGCACCTTTCTCAGCGGCAAAATCTATTCCTTTTAGCCTATCCCTGCTGACGACAACTCTGAAACCTCTTCTGGCGAAGATCACTGCTTCATCACCGAACTTTTTTGCATCGTCCCGAGCAAGTACAGGCCCTTTTTCAGTCCCACCGTAACCTCTCATAACGATTGCAGGAGAAAAGCCCATATCCTCAAGCATCCTGTAAATAAACTCAACGAGGGGAGTCTTCCCGGCTCCACCGACAACTATGTTCCCAACGGATATAACAGGAATTTTTGGAACAACAGACGTCAAAATACCGTGACGATAAAGATCTATTCTCGCAGAAGAAACTAAGCAGTAAATCTTTGACAAAAGATAGAAAATAGGATAAAGCAAAGCCCAACCTTTTTCTTTTTTAAAAACCTTTTTTCTAATCTCCTCAAGTCTCAAACAAAAACCTCTTTCAAAATTCTTTCCGTAACACTTCTTTCTTTCTCCAAAACTCTCTTACCGCAAACTCCAACACGGTGTCTCAATTCGTCATTTTTAATCAACAGACTAATTTTATCAAATAGATTTTCATGAGTTGAAAAGATAATACATTCTTTAATTTTTGAAATCACTCCTTGGAAATGGGAGTAATAGGGACCTAAAACAACCGGTATGCCAAAAACCATAGGTTCCAGAGGATTATGCCCACCAACTTTTTCGTTGAATGTTCCGCCTATAACGGCAATATCTCCGAGACTATAAAAAGATGAAAGTTCACCAACGGTATCCACAATGTAAAAATCTGTATCTGAAGGAACATTTTTTGACTGTGTTCTTAAAACAGCTTTTCCCGGCAGAAGAGAGAGCAAAGATTCCGCTCTGCCGACGTGTCTAGGAGCAACAATCGTTAAAATTTGTGGAAACTCTTCTTTCAACTTTACATGGATTTTACCAGCAAGCACCTCTTCACCCTCGTGAGTGCTCCCCCAAACAATTATGGGGAAACGGTTACCTATGCTGACATTAACAGGTTTTGGTTTCATCACGCTGTCAAATTTCAGGTCACCTACCGTCTTAACCTTTGCAAATCCCAGTTCTTTTGCCCTCTCTGCATCTTTGTCACTTCTGGCAAGAAAAACGGAAGAGTTAAAAATCTCTTTCAGAACCAAAGATAACCTTTTATAAAGAGAAAAACTACTTTCTGTTATTTTACCGCTGACAAAATAGACCTCTACTTTCTGCTCAATAGCCGAAGTCAGAAGGGAAGGCCAGATCTCCGTTTCATAAACAAGAAGCTTCTTCACACCCAGGCTTTTAACAAAACGATCCGTAAAGGGCTTCATATCGGGAGGAATCACATAAACAGGAATTTCCGGAAAAAGTTTTAAAGCCCTATCCGCACCGTAATCGGTAAAAGTCGTAACAATAGCTCTATCTTTTAACTTTTCTATAAGCGGTCTTGCAGAATTTACCTCTCCAATACTGGCACAGTGAATCCAGATATCTCTTCCTTCTACCTGTGACTCAGAGGGGAATGAAAAAAAACGTCTTTTTACAGAGAAACCGCCGCGCTTTTTTGACGTAAACTTTGCAACTGTTAAAAGGACAGGCAGAGAAACTCCGTAGAGAAGATTGTAAATAAAAAGGCCGATCCTCATTTTATTCCTACTAATTTATGAATCTGAGGGATAACCCTCACGTTAAACCGGAAAAGTATAGTTTTTTCTCTCATAACAAGGTCTATAGCTCTTTTCACACTTTCAGAATAGGGCTTCTCCGGAATTCCTATCGGCTGAAAAATGATGCCTTTTTTAGAAAAATAATTCTCATATTTCCTTACAATCTTAAGAATCCAAATAAGATCCTCTTCTGAAAGAATCAAAAACTTAACCTGCACCCTATCGGGAAAGTTAACAATAAAATTCTCAAGAGATTCTAAAGGAAAATCCATTCCCATAGAAGGGGGCTTCGGAGAAATATTTACAAAAACTTTCTTAACAAATATATCCGCTTTATAAAAGAATCCACTCGTCTCAACAAAAATCCTTTTGACCCAGGTTTCGGACGAAAGTTTGAAGAGAAAATCGGGAAGGCCGTCTTGAGAAAGAGGTTCACCACCGGTAACAACTACATACGAAAGACCAAGATTTTTAAGCTCACCGATTATCTCTTCATGAGAAAACTCCGTTCCTCCAATCCTTGCCTCCTGGGTATCACAATACCTGCACTTTAAGGGACAACCGGCAAAACGAACAAAGGAAGCAACAAGCCCGACATCAACTCCTTCACCCTGAACAGAAGAAAATATCTCGTAAACTTTCATCAAATCTACTCTTCTATCATACACAAGAATGTGGGCTTCACTATAACGTCAAGTTTATCAATCTCAGCAATTGCCACCTTAACCGTTTTAAACGAAGCCTCATGAGTTGTCATAACAACAGGAACGCCACCGTTTAAAGCTATGCTTTTCTGAAGTGCCATCTTTATACTTATATTGTATTTCCCCAGGATACTTGAAATTTTCGCAAGAACACCCGGCTTATCAACGGCGGTAAATCTTATATAAAAGCTTGAAACAAACTCTCCAGGCCTTTTAACAGGTATCTTTGCCCCTCTCTTTAAAAGAGAAACCGGAACGCTACTCCCCCTTCCGCAGGCTATATCCGCTATGTCGGCAACAACAGCACTTGCAGTCGGTCTCTGACCGGCTCCCATACCGTAGTAGAGCGTAGGTCCCACAAAATCTCCCTCTATAAGACATGCATTAAACACTCCATCAACCGAAGAGAGAATATGGTCTTCGGGAAGCATGGCAGGATGAACCCTTACCTCTACCTTGCCGTTGTCAGGTTTTGCCACTGCAAGAAGTTTTATCCTGTATCCAAACTCATGAGCAAAATCTATATCAAGAGGTGTTATATCCCTTATTCCCTTAACATAGACATCATTTATAGTTACCCAACCACCGTAAGCTATTGACGCAAGAATGGCTATCTTATGAGCAGCGTCTATACCGTCAACATCAAGAGAAGGATCAGCTTCAGCATATCCTTTTTCTCCTGCGATTTTAAGCGCTTCCTCAAAAGAGATTCCCCTTGTTGTCATCTCTGTAAGAATGAAATTGGCCGTTCCATTTATAATTCCCAGTATCTTCTCTATCCTGTTTGCCACAAGGCCTTCATTAAGAGCTTTTATAACGGGAATACCCCCGCCGACGCTTGCCTCAAACCTTATTGAAACACCATTTTCAAAAGCCGCTGAAAAAAGCTCTTCTCCGTAAGAGGCAAAGAGGGCTTTATTGGCACTGACTACATGTTTTCCATTTTCAAGAGCAGATTTCACGATGTCTTTAGCAACAGTCGTCCCACCGATAAGCTCAACAACTATATCAACTTCAGACTCAACAACTTTAAATCCATCGTTAACAATAAATTTCTCCGGAACGCCGAGTTTTTTAACCTTTTCAACATCCCTATCGGCAACCATTGAAAGCTCTATTTTCTTCCCTATCCTCTCCTCAATAATATCTCTATTCTGAAGAAGTATTTTAACCACACCCGAACCGACTGTTCCGCATCCGACAATACCTACCTTAACTGAATCCATAATCTACTCCTAAACATTGATGTTCCTGAGTCCATACTTTTCAAATGCTCTTTTAATACCTCTAACTGCTTGCTTGATTCTTAATTCATTCTCTACAAGTGCAAATCTAACATACTCGTCCCCATATTCACCAAAACCTATACCGGGAGAAACTGCAACCTTCCCGTCAAGGAGAAGCATCTTTGAAAACTCAAGAGAACCCATGGAACGAAACTTTTCAGGAATCTTTGCCCATACAAACATAGTAGCTTTGGGTTTTTCAACGTGCCACCCTATACGGTTTAAACCGTTAACAAGAACATCTCTTCTCTTTTCATATATTTTTCTGTATTCTTCAACGCAGGATTGATCCCCTTTAAGGGCAATAATAGCAGCAATCTGAATCGGCTGGAACATACCGTAGTCAAGATAGCTTTTCATTCTGTAAAGTGCATGAATAACATCCTTGTTACCTGCTGCAAAGCCAACCCTCCAGCCAGCCATGGAGTAAGTTTTTGAAAGAGAATAAAACTCTACTGCAACATCTTTTGCACCTTTAACTTGAAAAATACTCGGAGGAACATAATCGTCAAAAGAGATTTCAGAATAGGCAAGATCCTGAATAAGTAAAAGGTTATTCTCTCTTGCAAAATCAACTATTTTTTCAAAAAATTTTATATCCACACAGGCCGTTGTCGGATTGTGAGGAAAGTTTAAAAGAAGAACTTTCGGCCTTGGCCAGCTCTCCTTATAAGCCTTTATGATGGATTCAAGAAAAGCATCCTCATCAAATCCGTCGTCCGTAAGCAGCGGAATACTTCTTACGTCTCCCCCTGCTATTATAAAAGAGTAAGGGTGAATCGGATACGCAGGTGTCGGAACCATAACAACATCACCGGGATTAACAAGTGTCAGAGCAAGATGTGCAAGTCCCTCTTTTGAACCTATTGTTGTTATAACTTCTGTTTCAGGATCAAGATCAACGTTATACTTTCTTTTATACCAAAGGGCAAGTGCTTCCCTTAACTTAAACAGGCCTTTTGTCTGAGAATATCTATGATTACGCGGATTTTTCGCTGCCTCACACAGTTTATCAACAATATGTTTTGGCGTGGGAAGGTCAGGATTTCCCATACCAAGGTCAACAATATCTTCCCCCGCTCGCCTGAGTTTCGTTTTCAAATCATTAACAACAGCAAAAACGTAAGGGGGAAGTCTGTCAATACGTGCAAACTGAAAGTTCGGCATAGTTAACTCTCCGGATTTTAAATTTAAAAGTTATTTTAAACTATATTTTTCTATCTGTAACCGTTTCTTTAAAGAGATTTACAGTTTCTTCGTCTATTGAAATAAACCTTATCTCCTTCAACGAACTTTGAGAATTTTTCAAAAGCCAGCTTAAAACCTCATCAACTATAACAAACACACCTTCCCTCCTGGGATAACCGAATATACCAGTGCTTATGGCAGGAATAGAAATAGAAGAAAGGCCAAGATTGGAAGCAACTTCAAGAACCGAATCAACAGCACTTCTCAGCTTTCTCTCCTCGTCACCTTCACCCCAGACAGGACCGACAGTGTGAATAACAAAACGGCAGGGAAGTTTTCCCGCCGTTGTAAACACCGCCTTACCAACGGGAAGATAACCGATTCTGTTGCTCTCCTCCTGAATAATCTTTCCACCTTTTCTAACAATAGCGCCAGCAACTCCTCCACCGTGTTTGAGAGAAGAATTGGCTGGATTAACAATAGCATCAACAACTTCTTCGGTTATATCACCCTGAACAACTACAAGGTCTCTACCGTTCCAGTTTAAGCGTGCAACTTCTCTGTTATTCATAGTTACTTAAGATCTCCCCATATATACTGGACAAGGGCAAGCCCAACAATGGCTGCCGTCTCCGCTCTGAGTATTCTCTTCCCTAAATGAATAACGTAAAAGCCTTTATCCCTTAAAAACTCCACCTCCTTTTCATCAAGACCACCTTCAGGACCGACAAGAAGGGAAACCGAAGTAGCAGTCACATCGGAAAAGCTTTCAAGACTCTTTCCGCCTCTTTCCCACAAAACGAATTTCAAATCGGAATTATCACTTATAGAAGAAAGCCTGACAGGCTCTTTAACTGGAGGGATAACGGCACGACCACACTGTTTTGAAGCATTCAGAACAATCTCATTCCAGCGGCGCAGTTTACCGCTCCAGTCTTTTACCTTTTCGCCGAAAGCCGAGCGCTGACATATTACCGGCACAATTTCGGTAACCCCGAGTTCCGTTGCTTTTTGAAGAGCAAATTCAAACTTCTGAAGTCTGTTCGTAAGTCCCATATAAAGGATTGTTTTCAAAGGGCTTTCTCTGTTTATCGTTATCTCTTCCAAAACTTTAAGTCTGACAGATTGTGTAGATGAAGCCTCTATAACGGCAAGATACTCCTTTCCGCTTCCGTCAAACACAACAATTTCGTCACCGGGACGAAGCCTTAAAACCTTTAACACGTGGCGCGCTTCCTGGCCTCTCAGATAAGCAACCTCTCCTTTTATCCCATCAACCTTAAATCTCCTCATCACCTCTCCAATAAATAATGATGATATTCCAAACCTAACTAAAATTTTAACATTAACAGAGAAACAGAATCGAAACAGATTAATTAAAAATAGCGTCAGAACTTACTTTGAATGTTCCCATTTATACGAGAATCAAAACTTCCATCGATAATGGTGCTTATAACAACACCTGAATTCTTTAATAAAAAATATGTGGCAGTTTTTCGGAAACTGCCACATAGATTAGATAATAATGCTATTAAAGAATCGGCATTTTCGAAACATTATCAATTATTTCATCTGCGCAGCTGCCTTTCTCCTCTTCTCTCTAACACTGATCTTCCCTTTAGGCGTAATGTCAAAGACAACTTCTCCGCCTTCAAGGAATCTTCCAGAAAGAATTTCATCAGTTAACCTGTCTTCTATCAGAGACTGAATGGCTCTTCTTATAGTTCTTGCACCATACTCTTTACGGAATTCTCTATCTACAATGTAATTTACAAATTTACTTGTTACATGAATCTTGAGATTTCTTTCTTTTAACTCCTCATTCAACCTATCAACCTGCTTTCTTACAATCTCTTTAACATCTTCTCTCGTAAGAGGATGGAATACCACTATTTCATCAAGCCTGTTTATAAATTCCGGTTTGAAGTATCTCTTTACTTCATCCATCACAAAAGACTTCATTCTTTCAAAAGCTTTTCTTTCCATATCTTCTTCCGTGCCAGTATCAAACCCCATACCCTTCTGAGCCGAAACAAGATGTTTGGCGCCAAGGTTTGATGTCATTATCAGTATCGTGTTTGTAAAGGAAACAGTCCTTCCAAGACCATCTGTCAACCTTCCGTCTTCCATTATCTGTAACAGAATATTAAGAACATCAGGATGTGCCTTTTCGATTTCATCAAGAAGAATAACACTATAAGGTTTTCTTCTAACTATCTCTGTAAGCTGTCCTCCTTCTTCATAACCAACATACCCAGGAGGCGCACCGATAAGCCTGGAAACCGTATGCTTTTCCATATACTCAGACATATCTATTCTAATCATTGCTTTTTCATCACCAAAAAGAGCCTCTGCAAGTGTTTTAGCAAGCTCCGTCTTACCAACACCTGTCGGGCCGAGAAACAGAAAAGATCCTATTGGTCTGTTCAAATTAGTTCTGATACCTAATCTTGAACGCTTTATAGCACGTGCTACGGCACTTACAGCCTTTTCCTGACCTACAACTCTTCTGTGAAGCTCTGCCTCTAATCTCAGCAACTTTTCTCTTTCTGCCTCATGTAGCTGGTTAACAGGAATTCCCGTCCAAAGAGCCACTATCTCCTCTATCTCAAGAACATCAATAACAGGTTTTTCACTCTTCCTGTTAACAAACCATTTCTTATTCAGCTCCTCAAGTTTTGAAGTTAACTTCATCTCTTCCTGCTTATACTCGTGAGCTTTCTCATACTCTGCCATAGCAAGTGCTTCTTCCTTAAGAGCTTTAATCTCCTGCAATCTCTCTTCTATTCTTTTGATATCTGAAGGCTTGGTTCCCATTCTCAGTTGAGCTTTGGCTCCCGCTTCATCAACAATATCAATCGCTTTATCAGGAAGCTTTCTGTCATTTATATAACGAACAGCTAGTTTAACAGCTCTCTCTATAGCCTCATCGGTTATAGTAACGTTGTGGAACTCTTCAAACTTAGGTTTTAGACCTTTCAAAATCTCAACAGTTTCTTCCACAGAAGGCTCTTCAACTAAGACAGGCTGGAATCTTCTCTCAAGAGCCCCGTCTTTCTCTATATATTTCCTGTATTCATCAAGCGTAGTTGCACCTATAACCTGTATCTCCCCTCTTGAGAGAGAAGGCTTCAAAATGTTAGAAGCATCCATTGAACCTTCAGCAGCACCGGCACCGACGAGAGTATGAAGTTCATCTATAAACAAAATCACATCTTTGTTATTTTCAAGCTCCTTTACAACTGATTTTAATCTCTCTTCAAACTGGCCTCTATACTTCGTCCCGGCAATAAGGGAAGCCATATCAAGAGAAACAATTCTTTTATCTTTCAATTTTTCCGGGACATTTCCTTCGGCAATTCTTATAGCCAGTCCTTCAACTATCGCAGTTTTACCAACACCGGGTTCACCTATTAAAACTGGATTGTTTTTACGTCTCCTTGCAAGAATGTGAATAACTCTTTCTATCTCTTTATCACGACCGATAACAGGATCAAGGGAACCTTCCTCTGCAAGTTTTGTCAGATCTCTTCCATATTTATCAAGATTTGGAGTGTTTGACTTTCTTGAAGTCTTAGCTTTTCCTAAAATCCCTTTCAATATAGCTGTTACTTCCCTGCGAAGAGTATAATGATCCAGTCCATAACTCCTCAGAATCCTCCCTGCAAGCCCAAGTCGCTCTTTAGCAAGACCTATAAAAATATGTTCAGGCCCGACGTAGGCATGTCCCAAAATTTTAGCCTCTTCAACCGCTTGTTCTAATGCCCGTCTTGCTTCAGTGGTAAAAGCAATTGTATTTACATCAACTTCATCTGGAGAAGGTTGAATCTGATGTATAACCATCTCCTGAATACGTATCTTTGAAATGTTATACTTACTTATTATCTGATTTACAATTTCATCTTCTTTAAGCAGAACAAGCAATAAATGCTCTGTTCCAAGATACGGAGTTCTGAGAGTAACAGCTTCTTCTTTAGCTTTTATTACAATTTGTCTTGCTTTTTTGGTAAACTTCTCAAACATATACACCTCTCTTAAATATTAATAATGCCGTCTTTTATAAAGTATATCCTGTCGGCAAACTTTTCCAGTTCACGGTTATGCGTGGCAATAAAGAAGGTAGTCTCAGTCTCTCTGTTAAGTTCTGCCATAAGGGAAAGAACGGATTCTGAAGTCTTAGAGTCAAGATTTCCTGTTGGTTCATCAGCGAGAACAAGCTCAGGGGAATTAACAAGTGCACGGGCAATTGCCGTTCGCTGCTGTTCACCACCGGATATCTCAAACGGTTTATGAGTTAATCTATGCCCCAATCCTACCTTTTTCAACATGTCAACTGCCTTTTCTCTTGCCTCATCAACATCTACTCCAGCTATTAAAAGAGGTGCCATAACATTTTCAATCAGGGTAAACTCCATAATTAAATAGTGAAACTGAAAAACAAAACCCAGATTTTTATTCCTAAAAAGTGCCAGCTTTTTTTCATTCATTGAAAACAGATCCTTCCCTTTATAAAAAACCTTTCCCGATGTCGGTCTGTCAAGAGTTCCAAGAACATGTAGCAAAGTGCTTTTACCTGAACCTGAAGCTCCCATTATCAGAGCAAATTCCCCTTTATTCAAAACAAGGTTTATTCCCTTTAAAGCTTCAACGGTATCACTTTCCGTTCTGTATATCTTCTTCAAATTTTTAACTTCTACCAAAATCATATTAAACCTCTCACCATGGGCAATTTAGACTTATAATACCATTATTTAATTGAAAGCATGGAGAAGCAATGGAAAACCTTAAACAATTGGAAAACATACTTGAGAAAATTATTAACTGCGTAAAAGACGGATACATCGTTGGTGGAGCTTTAAGAGATTTTCTGCTGGGAATAGAGGATATAAAAGATGTAGATATAGTAATTTCCGGTAACTTTTATGAGACTATTCATTGCATAGAAAAAGCCACCCAGCAAAAAGGTTTTCTTTATACAAGAGAAAAACCGGTTTACACATTCTATCTGAATAATATTCGAGTAGATATAACAAAACTTCAGGGAACCATAGAAGAAGATCTTTCGCACAGAGACTTCACAATAAATACAATCGCCTACAGTCTAAAAGAAAAAAAAATCATCGACCCTTTAAACGGAATAAAAGACCTGCAGAAAAAAATACTATGTCCGGTATCTTCTTCAGCGCTTAAAAAAGATCCTGTAAGGATTCTCAGAGGAATAAGGATTAAAAGCAAATTCCATCTATCCTATTCGAAAAAGTTTACCGAAAGTGCGAAAAAGTTTGCAAATTTGATAGAAAAAGAACCTAAAGAAAGAATTAGAGAAGAACTGATAAAAATTCTTAAATTGCAAAATGCATATGAAGCATTTAAAGACATGAGGGAACTTAACGTTTTATATTCAATTTTTCCTGAACTTGCCGAGGAAGAGAAAATACCACCTTCAGGACTTCATCAATATCCTCTTATAATTCATACGCTTAAGACCGTTGAATATATTTGCAATATCTTTAAACAGTGGGGGAAAATAAACCACTATGTTATAAAAGAGGTGTCAAATCTGACATTTTCTGGAAACATTTCTGGAAGAGAGCTACTGATCATCGCAGGACTTCTTCATGATATCGGTAAACCTTTAACAGTAAAAGAGAAAAATGGACATTTAACTTTTTATAACCATGATAAGATAGGTGCCAAGATGGCAGAAAAACGGCTTTTAACAATAGGATTTGGCAAAAAAACAGCCTCTTCAGCAAAAAAAATAATAGAACTCCACCTAAGACCGTTCTTCCTATTCCAACTTTTTAAAGGAAAGCAGCTATCCCCAAAAGCCGTATACAAATTTATCAAGGCGGCAGGATCTTTACTACCACTTATTGTAATTCACAGCATCGCCGACTTTAAAGCAACATCGGAAAAAATGAACAAAGACACAGATGAATTCATATGGTTTTTGAACGAAAAAGTAATAAATTTCTACTTAAAGGTAAAATCCGTAAAGCCGCTCCTATCGGGAAAGGAAATTATGAAAATAAAAGGAATACAAGAGGGGAAAGCCGTTGGCAGGATAAAAGATAAACTCATTGAGTTTCAGATTTTGGGACGTGTAAAAACAAAAGAGGAAGCAATTAAAGCCATAAAAGGATTCTCACCGTGAGAAAAGCCATCGGTGCCGATTACATAATAGACTTTGATATGAACATAATAAAAAATGGCTGGCTGGTATTCCAAAGAGGTAAAGTAAAATTCTTAAAATACGAACCAGATGGAGATTTTCACGAAAAGGTAAAGCTGGCAAACACCGTAATTTTCCCATCTTTTGTTAATGCACACACACATCTCGAACTTTCACTTATGAATTTTAATCCAATAAAAATCAAATCGTTTTTTGACTGGTTGTTATGGATAATATCAAACAGGCAGAAATTGGACAAAGAAGAGATCAAAATCGGCGTTACAAAAGGTATAGAATTATCAAAAAAGTGGGGAATCAGCTTTTTCGGAGATATATCATCATTCGACATTTCCCGCCACATAATCAAAAACGGAATTGTTTTTAATGAAATCATAGGCAATATATTCAATACCAACGCCAGACCTCCGTTATCCATACATGCGGTATATTCAACTTCGGTTGAAACAATAAAAAAAGCGGTTCAAAAATCTTTAAAATACGGAACTATCTATCAGATGCACGTAGGAGAAACCGCCGAAGAAG
Source organism: Desulfurobacterium indicum (assembly GCF_001968985.1). Classification (NCBI taxonomy): domain Bacteria; kingdom Pseudomonadati; phylum Aquificota; class Aquificia; order Desulfurobacteriales; family Desulfurobacteriaceae; genus Desulfurobacterium; species Desulfurobacterium indicum. Next base: position 16,167 of record NZ_MOEN01000005.1, read on the forward strand.
AAAAATTTGTAAGAGGTGAACCTAACCTTTTTGAATCCTTAATCTACCCTACAATAGGGAGAAAGCGGTTTGAAAATATTTATGCAGAAAACATAGTAGCCTACCTTGAAAAAACTGGTGCACTCACAAATCTACTTATTGCCGTTCACTGCACAAACTTATCCCGAAAAGAGCTTGAGATTCTTATGAGAAAAGAGTGTGGCATAGTAATCTGTCCAAGAAGCAACATTTTTTTAAAAACGGGATTCCCTGATATTGAATTTTTAATCGACTACGAGAAATTAGGAATAGGAACTGACGGACTGAGTTCAAACACTTCTCTATCAATGTTATCTGAGATAAAAGCAATCTACATTAAAGCAGAAGGTAAAATAGACGTTAAAAAACTTCTCAAAGCCGCCACAATAGGTGGAGCAAAAGTTCTAAACATTGAAGACACTTACAAACAAAGTGGTCTATTTACCGCCATAAGAACGGAGAAAAAGATAACTAATCCTTTAACAGCACTTTTAATGGATGATATTAAAGTAACCGCATTTGACTTAAAGGACGAAAAAGTGTTAAATTCTCTTAAGCAGCTTTCCAATAATTGAGAATCATTAGCGATGAATACAGACAGCGGAGGACTTAATGCTCAAATCACTATATAGACTTTTCAGCTCAGTAAAAGTTGCCATAATAATTCTTCTCTCTCTTGCCGTAACTTCTATCATCGGAACAATCGTAGAACAGCAGCAAAATCCCGATAAGTATCTGAGAGAATACGGAGAGGTAACCTACAAAATATTTAAATTTTTAGGATTCACTGATGTTTACCATTCCTGGTGGTACATTTTGTTGTTGGTACTCCTCGCAATCAACCTCACAGTTTGCTCTATAGAACGTCTTCCGAAAATATGGAAAATAGCAAAAAATCCAAAAAAGAAGCTGAGAGAGGGAGCCGAAAACGCTTACAGATTGGTGCACAAGTTAACATTATCTGCAAGCAATCCGGATGAAGTAGCCGAAAAACTTGTCTCCATTCTAAAGCAGATGGGATACAAGCCTGAAAAAGTTCCATCTGACGAAGAGAACACAAAGTATGTATTTGCAGATAAACACGTCTTTGCAAGATTCGGAGTATATATTGTTCATGCAGGTATACTGATAGTCCTCGTGGGAGGGTTGTTAACCGCTATCTTCGGATACAGAGGTTATATGAACCTTGCCGAAGGTTCTAAAAGTAATCTTGTAACCTTATTTGGGAACGGAAAGATCATAGAGCTTCCTTTTGAAGTTCAGTGTGACAAATTCACCATAGATTTCTACCCTTCCGGAATGCCTAAAGCCTACATTAGCGATCTTGAAGTTATAGAAAATGGAAAAACCGTTAAAAAGCAGCGAATCGTTGTCAATACTCCACTTTCATACAGAGGAATCTATTTCTACCAGGCAAACTATGGAAAGGGAAGAGTTTACTTCTTCAAAAAGGTAAATCAAAAAGCAAAAGAACAACCTATAATAGACGCTTTAGGACAACCTTTTTACGTAGGAAAAGGAAAAGACGGCATCAAATATTACCTGTCACCAGTAGCAATGGACGGGCAGTTTATATTTGTAGATTTAATAACCCAAAACGGAGAAACGCTGGCACAGGCAAAGATGACATCCGGACAGTGGTATAGAATCCCTCAGACTGGGCAATTTGTAGCTATCGGTGGAGCCGACAATGCATTTTACACAGGTTTGCAAGTTTCCTACGACCCAGGCACATGGGTCGTATGGGCAGGAAGCACCATAATGGTAATAGGGCTTTTTGTGGCTTTCTTTATACCTCATAAGAGAATTCTTGCAAGAATTAGGCAGGTTAAAGAAGATAAGGTCAATATTGTAATAGCAGGTAGAACAAATAAAGGGTTTGAATCCCTTGAGAAAGATATGGAAAAAATCTTAGGGGTTCTTAAGTCTTCATACTGTAATATTTTAGCCCCTAAGGAGGAAAACCATGATTAATTCTGTCCAGCTCTTTAACATTGGAATGGTGGTTTTTCTTGCTGCTTCTGTCTTCTACACCATTCATGCATTTTCAAAATCAGAAACAGCCGGAAAAATTGCTACTTACCTTTCACTCCTGGGTGTCGGTGTCCAGGGTGTAGCATTTGTAGTAAGAGGAATGGAAAAAGCCAGGCTTAACATGGTAAGTGACTGGCTTGCATTTTACAAGTATGCACCTTTCACCAATATGTATGAATCCCTAATGCTCTTCGGATGGTCAATAGTGATCATCTATCTCATATTCGAGAAAAAATACAAAAACAAAATCTTCGGAATGTTTGTTCTTCCTCTGGCAGTAATCTCTGAAGCTTCCACACAGATTTTAGGTTTCAACCCTGAAGCACAGCCTCTGGTTCCTGCTCTCCAGAGTAACTGGCTTCTGTTTCACGTCGTAACAACCTTTATCGGATACGCAGGCTTCGCAGTAAGTGCCGGAGTAGCATTTGCCTACTTTGCCAAAAGAGAAGACACCAATAGAACCGACTGGGCTGTTGTTTTCCTGACAACCGTTTTCACCGTATTCTTCATCATCTACTCAGCTTACAGAACCAACCTTCTTATGTTTTTAGCTATATCAGTAGTAGTAGCAGGACTTTTTACACTCTTTCTCATGTGGCTTAACAAGAGTAAATACTCCAAGTATCTACCGCCAATTGAAACTCTTGAAGATATTATGTATCAATCTGCAGCTGTGGGATTTGTGTTTTTAACTATCGGAATCATACTGGGTGCAGTATGGGCTAAATATGCGTGGGGCGGTTACTGGTCATGGGATCCAAAAGAGACATGGTCACTTATTACGTGGCTTGTCTATTCTGCATACCTGCATGCAAGATATATTAAAGGGCTCTCTGGAAAACCGCTCGCATACTTCACAATCATTGGATTTTTATGTGTAATCTTTACATACTACGGAGTAAATCTCATTTTACCTGGACTTCACAGCTACGCACAATAAAAAAAGCCCGGTTTTACCGGGCTTTTTACTCAAAAACTTGCAACAGAAGAGATTTAGACTATATTTTAGAAGCGTCATATAGGACCGTAGCTCAGTGGGAGAGCGCCACCTTGACGCGGTGGAGGTCAGGGGTTCGAAACCCCTCGGTCCTACCATTTAAATCTCCTTGTACATATCCGGAAGCATAAATCTCCTTAATTTTCCTATTCTTGTTCTCGGAAGTTCTCTATCTGTTAATTTAAACTCCTTAACTTTCTTATAAGACTGAAGATGTCTTGTCGTTCTTTTCACTTCCTGCTTTATAAACTCATGAATATCTTCTACGCCTTCCTCTATTAAAAGTTCAAAATCAGGTCTGATAATAGCCTTGATAACACCATCTTCTTCAAAAACGCCAACTTCAAGGATATAGTTGCTCTTAAAAATTTCATTTTCAATATCTTCAGGATATACATTCTTACCGTTATCAAGCACAATAACATCTTTTGCACGTCCGGTAATGTGAATAAAACCATCATCATCAATAAAACCTAAATCTCCGGTATAAAACCATCCATCTCTTATAACCGCCTCTGTCTCTTCAGGACGGTTGTAATAACCTTTCATCACATTATCGCCTTTAACTACAATTTCTCCGTTAACTATTTTTACTTCAACACCTTTAATCGGCAGTCCTGCCGAACCTATCTTCTTCTTATCAGGTCTATTAACAGAAACAAGGGGAGATGTTTCTGTAAGACCATAACCCTCCAAAATATTAAAACCTAATGCTTCCAGACCTTTAGCAACTTCAACATTCAATTTAGCTCCACCAGAAATCATAAACCTTAAAGACGGTCCTATCTTTTTATGAACCTCTTTAAACACCGCTCTTTGAAGCTTCTTTATGCCAACTTTCTTAAACAACTTAAGAGCAGAATTGACGATACTTTTCTTTGGACCTGAAAGTTTTCCTATTTCCACCATTATATTATGGTAAATAACCTGATAAAGCTTAGGAACACCTACCATAATGGTTACGTTCTGTTCCCTTATAGTAGAAAGTATGTCGTTCGGCGTAAGCTTCTCTATAAAAGCAACGGGGAGAGCTTCTACAATAGGTAAAATTGCCGTAACAAGCAGCGGGTAGGTATGATGGAAAGGTAAAATGGCGGCAAAACGGTCATTTTCTCTCAAAACTCCCGTATCTTCTATTCCTTCAATGTTATGATTAAGATTCTTATAAGTAAGCATTACACCTTTAGGATTCCCTGTAGTTCCCGAGGTGTAGAGAATAACAGCCACTTCATCAATATCTGGAACTTTAACCGTTAAAGGTTTATCTTCGTCAAAGGAGAGTTTATCTACATTAATAACAGCCGGTTTATAACCAAGTTTCTTTACTGCTTTTTTAACCTTCTCTTCATTGGCAGACGAGGTAATTATGTAGCGGGGCTGAGCATCCCTGAATATGTTGAAAATTTCTTTTTCTGAGAGAAGATAATCCGAAGGAACAGCAATTCCTCTCTTAAATATTACAGCAAATAGAGAAGCTATCCATAACGGAGAATTTTCCATGAAAATAACCACTCTATCCTCTTCGTTCAACTCGGACAATTTATCCTGAATAGTGGAAATTCTTTTTTTTAAATCTTTAAAAGTCAAAGGAATATACTTTCCATTTTTTTTATCAATAAGCACCACCTTATCCGATTTTTTTTCTAGATTTTCCACCACTCTTTCAAGAAACATAAACAGACCTCCAGTCAAAGAATATTAGAAGCCGCTTTATTTTACAACACTTACTGGAAGAATCAAATAAGGTCAACAATATCTGATATAGACTTTTTTTTATCTTCAATTATTCTTATTAATTCACGTGCCGTTTTTTTCGAAACGTTCTTTCCCGCAGGAATAGCTTCTATTTTAAATTTCAAGTATCTGTTAACGGTATCTATCTCTATAACATCCCCTTCTTTAACCTCTTTTGAAGCTTTCACCACGGAACCGTTTAATCTTACAACTCCTTCGTCACACAGTATCTTCGCCTGACTTCTCCTCTTTACCACTCTTGAAAGTTTCAGAAACTGATCTATCCTCACTCTTTTTGCCTCTCCTGAAAGAGATAGAAAATAGCCTTGTTAAAAGAGAAAGAAAAGCTGCCGTTAAAAATCCGGCTATATACGAAACAACAATCAGCATAAAAAGCTTTGTCTTATAAGCACCTATAAAAGGAATTACAACATTAACATCCTGGAAATTTGAAAGTGCAAATAGAGAAACGGCTATAACAATTGCTGCAATAAAAATAGAATAAATAAGCTGTTTAAATGTCATTATCCAATCCTCCGAAAAATTCTAAAGTTAAATTTATTACTTCGGAGGGGAATAATCATTCCAAAATTTTAATTTCTATTGCATCGGTAGGGCAGTTTTCTTCACATATCCGGCATGCCATACACCTGTCAGGATATTCCACCACTGCCTTCCCTATATCACTCATTTCAAACACATCTACGGGACAGACATCTACACAAATACCACAACCGGTGCAAAGTTCAACACGAATGTAAGGTATATTTTTCAAATTCCCTCTCTTAACTTAAACGCTTTAACCGTATTATACATTAACATGGCTATTGTCATAGGACCAACTCCGCCGGGAACCGGCGTAATGGCAGAAACCTTTTCCTTCACATTTTCAAAATCAACATCTCCTACAATTTTTCCGTTAACTCTGCTGATACCAATATCAATTACTACCGCTCCCTCTTTAACCATATCTACTTTTATAAGATGAGGAACTCCTGTGGCAACACACAAAATATCTGCCCTCAACGTGTAAGATTTCAAATCTTCAGTATAAACGTGACACACAGAAACAGTAGCGTTCTTATTAATCATCATATTGGCAAGAGGCTTACCCACAATATTGCTATGACCTACCATAACCGCATTTTTTCCTTGAAGTTCTATACCATAAGCCTCAAATATTTTCATAACTCCATACGGAGTGCAGGGCATAAGCCCCTCATCAAAAAGGCCAAGAACAACTTTACCCATATTGACAGGATGAAAACCGTCAACATCCTTAGCAGGGTCAATCAAATTTATTATTTTTTGAGAATCCAAATGTCCCGGCAAAGGGAGTTGAACCAAAATACCGTCAACATCTTGTTGCTCGTTTAATGCAATAATTATATTTTCAAGCTCTTCTTGAGAAATAGAAGCCGGCTTTCTTATACCTATAGAGGTTATACCTATCTCCTCACAGGCTTTTTCTTTATTTCTCACATAAATCTGACTTGCGGGATCCTCTCCTATAAGAACAACAGCTAATGTTGGTGGACGCCCTATACGTTCTTTCAAAACTCCCACTTCCTCTTTTAACTTCTCTTTTATCTTTGCCGCAAGGGCTTTTCCATCAAGAATAGTTGCCATCTTCACCTCTTATGTAAATTTTTTGTATTCTCTCAAAAGAAACTGCTTTTTTACTTTCCAAATCAAGCTCAAAAGAAACACCACATACCTGAATTTTAGACGGTTTCTCCGGAACCTTAAAGCGGACTGGCAACTGCTTGATAAACCTATCGATGCTTTCCGTCAAATCCATACCTATAACAGAATTAACAGCACCGCACATTCCTGCATCTGTTATATACAAAGTACCCTCAGGCAAAAGTCTTAAATCAGCTGTTTGAACATGGGTATGAGTCCCAAAAACAGCACAGGCCCTACCATCAACATAGTAACCAAATGCCTGCTTTTCTGACGTCGCTTCTGCATGAAAATCCACTATAAAAACATCATCGGGAAATTGATCATAAATTTTGTCAAAGGCTTTAAAAGGATTATCAAGACACTCCATATATATTCTACCCATCAAGTTAAGCACCATAACATTAAAACCACCAAATTCAAATCTAATAAAACCCTTTCCAGGAGTTCCTTCGGGATAATTCAACGGACGGAGAATAGGATAGTTATCCATAAAGTTGAAAATCTCCTTTTTATCCCAGGTGTGATTACCCATTGTTATAACATCAACACCTTGAGAAACAAAAGTCTTTGCTATTTTTTCCGTTATTCCAAAACCGGCTGCAGCATTTTCACCGTTTACAATACATAAATCATAACTGTTTCTGTTTTCCTCAAGCCATATCTGAAGCGCCTTTCTACCTGGCCGGCCGGAAATGTCTCCTAAAAAAGCAATCCTTATAACGGATGACAAAACTCACTCCTAAAAGCAGGAATCAGTGGAATTTTACGACAATATCGGGATAAATCCAAGAAAAGAAACAGTTATGTTAAAATTTCAGATATTTAAGGAAGGAGGCTTTTATGAACATAGAGAAAGTTCTTAAAGTTTATGACAATCCTGAAAAGCTAATCCATTTAATACATGAGCTTGCACCTAAAGATAGAAAAGTTAAGATAATGAATGTCTGCGGCTCTCATGAACATACAATTACGTTTAGCGGTATGAGAAGTTTAATGCCCGAAACGATAGAGCTGGTTCCGGGTCCCGGATGTCCGGTATGTGTCTGTTCAGAAAGCGACATAATCAATGCAATAAAACTTTCTCAAAGAGATGACACCATACTACTAACCTACGGAGACATGCTTAGAGTCCCTACAAAAATAGGTTCTATCAGAAGTGAAGGGAAAAACTATAAAATGATAAGCGCTCCACACGAAGTCTTAAAAATAGCCAAAGAAAATCCTGACAAAAATATCGTATTTTTCTCAATAGGCTTTGAAACAACAACGGCTCCAACTGCGGCACTTATAGAGATGGAACTTCCGGAAAATGTAACAATACTTACATCACAAAAACTCACTCCTGAAATAATGGAAATTCTTGTAAAGGACAGTGAAGTTGGAGTTGACGCTTTTGTAGCTCCTGGACATGTTTCAGCAATAGTCGGTGCCAATGCATGGAAAAGATTCCCAGAAAACTACGGAATACCAACTGTCGTTGCAGGCTTTGAACCTGAGAACCTGCTTCTCGCGTTCACAGTAATACTTGCCCAGATAAAAGACGGAAAACCCAAACTGGAAAATGTTTACAAAGGTGTTGTCAAAGACGAAGGCAATAAAAAAGCACTCGAGCTTATGTATAAATACTTCGAAAAAGCCGATGTAAACTGGAGGGGGATAGGATACATTCCAAAATCCGGACTTGAACTAAAAAAAGAATATAACAATATCAACGCAAGAGTTAAATTCAATCTTCCCGAAATAAAAGAGGAAAAGATATCAGGATGTATATGCGACAAGATTGTCCTTGGAAAAGCTTACCCTTCACAATGCAAACTATTCGGCAAAGTATGCACTCCAAGAACACCAAAAGGACCCTGCATGGTCTCCGGTGAAGGAGCCTGTAACATATGGTATAGAGCTGGAAATCAATAAGTAAAAATATTTAAATTTCTAATAAATAGGAAAAGTTGCAATTTGGGGGGATTGGTATTATCTTTTTTCTGAACGGTTATTCACCCACTTAAATTGAGGATTGCTACATGGAAAAAACTATAAGGATCTTAATCGTTGATGACGAACCTTTCAATATAAATTTAATGAAAAAACTTGTCGAAAAAGCCATTGACAAAGTCTTCTCTATTTTTACTTTTGACATAAAAGCCACAACATCATCAAAAAAAGCACTTGAAATTATCAAAACAAACAGACCTCATCTTGTAATAACAGACATTATGATGCCGGAAATCAGCGGATATGATCTTATTAGAGAAACACGCAAAGACTACAACATGGAAGAGTTGAAAATTATAGTTGTTACTAGCCTTGAAGATAAGGAATCCCGCGTAAAAGCACTTCTCTTAGGAGCAAATGACTATACAGTAAAACCGGTTGATTCAGTAGAATTTCCAATAAGAATAATGAATAACATAAAACTAATTGAAAACTACATTCTATTAAAAGACAAAACTTTACTTCTTGAAAACGCTGTCGCCGAAGCGGTAAAAGAAATAAGAGAAAGGGAGGAAGAAATTATCTTCCGCCTTGCAGCGGTAACAGAATACAAAGACCAATTCACAGGAAACCACATCAAGAGAGTAGCAGAGTATTGCAAATTGATAGCAGAAAAATACGGATGCGATAAAAAATTCATCGAAGATATATATTTAGCTTCTCCACTCCACGATATAGGAAAGATAGCCATTCCAGAAAGCATTCTGGGAAAAAGAGGGAAACTTACGCCAGAAGAATGGGAAATAATGAAAAAACATACCATTTACGGTGTTGAGATACTTAAAGGAACCAAAATACCACTGTTAAAATTTGCTTCAAAAATAGCCCTTTACCATCATGAAAAATGGAACGGCAAAGGATATCCGGAAGGATTGAAAGAAAAGGAAATTCCTCTTGAAGCAAGAATAACCGCCATAGCAGATGTATTTGACGCTCTAACATCTGTCCGGCCTTACAAAAGGGCATATTCCTTCGAAGAAGCAATGGAAATCGTAAAATCGGAAAGAGGCAAAAGTTTTGACCCTGAATTACTGGACGTCTTTGTCGAAAATGAGAAAAAAGTAAGAGAGATCTACGAAACTCTTTCAAAAACGGAAGAGAGGGAGGCAGTATGACACAAATTAACCAGAAAATGATTGAAAATATAAATAGGAAAGCTAAAAAACATCTTGAAGGATTTGGATTCGAAAACGATGACATAAACGAACTCATAGAAGACGGTATAAATTCAATAAAAAGCAAACTGTTTCTCATAGAAAAAGCACTAAAAGAAAAGAATGCCGAGACTTTAATAAAGATAACACACGCTCTTAAAGGCATTCTTCTAAATATGGGAATGAAAAACGAAGCGGAAGAATTCAGAAAAGTCAAACGTCTATATGAAAAGGATAACAGTTTTGACAAACTTGAAGAACAGGTCAGAAAAGCGATAAGTAAACTTGAAGGATAAAGCTTATGAAACAATTATCCTTAAGGACGAAACTTTTACTCCTCGTAATAGTATCACTGTTTGCTTTCCTGATTAATTTTTCATACATGCTTTTTTACAGCTACAAAGAATACAGAAAAAGCCTAAACAATCTACAATATTCACAAATTACTCTCTACCTCGTTGACTTCATAAATGAGGCAGAAAAAGAAAGAGGTCTATCTACAATATACGTTGCCTCTCACGATAAGTATTTTCGCAACAAAATGTACGAAGAGAGAAATATATTTGACGCCAAATTGGTAAGATTAGAAGAAAATCTAAACAATTCCTCAATTCCTATATCAAAAACCATCAGAGAAAAACTGGAAAAAGATATTTCAAATCTTGAAAAAGTAAGAAAAACGATTGTCGAAAAGAGACCTGACTATAATGTAATTTTTTTATACTACTGCAACCTCATAGAAAACCTGTATGACTTTTTCAAATATAAAGAAGCGCCATCTAAATACTCTAACTTTATCTACCCGCTCGACAGACTGAAAAATATAGAAGGAAAACTAAGGGCCTATATAGGCGTAGGCCTTTTCACCGGATTTGACAAAGATCTCCTTAAAAATATAGAAAAAGCACTATACGAAAAGCACATAGTGTTAATATCTCACATCCCTCCCAATATAGAAGAAAGACTTGAAAAAATACAAGCATTGCCGGAAGGACAAAAAATTTACTACACCATCGAAGCAGTTTTACACAAAGAAAAACCCAGTATATCCGCAAAAGAATGGTGGGACATAGAAACACGCTACATAGAAAAATTAAAAGATTTTGAAGAAAAAATAGTAAAACAAGAAATCCAGACTGCAATACAGACTGAAAAAAAAGCGAAAACAAACTTTATTCTCGCACTTTTATTCTTAATATGTTTCCTCGCAATACTGATCTACTTCTTCTTCACAATTATCAATGACATATACAAAAACATAAACGACCTTAAAAAAGTTCTATCTCACGCAACAGTCGGCAAATTTGACATAAAAATGGACGAAAATATTCCTGGAGAAATGGGAGAAATTGCCAGAAACATAAACAAACTTCTGGAAGCGTTTAAGAGATTTGCTTACAACGAAAAAATATTTATCGCGTCAGTATCTCACGAACTAAGAACACCTCTTAACGGAATCATAGGCTTTCTTAACCTGCTGCTAAAAACAGACCTTACGAAAGAACAAGAATCCTATGTGAAAAACGCGGAACTCTCTGCCCATCAACTTGTAGAATTGATAGAAGACCTTCTTGACACAACAAAAATTCAAACCGGCCAGATAGAACTTAAAGAGGAAGAATTTGATCTAAACCGCGTTATTCAAGACGTTATCGTTTCTACATCAACAAAGAAAAACGCAAATCTTGAGATAAGATGCAAAGTTCCACAGTTTGATACTTTATTTATAGGTGACAAAAAACGGATAAAACAGATCTTTTACAACCTGGTATCAAATGCATGTAAATACACACAAAGAGGGTTTGTCGAAATAGGTGTTAAAGAAATGAAAGATCTTAAAGACAAAATCGAAATCACTTTCTACGTGAAAGATACCGGTATAGGAATACCTGAAGACAGAAAGAAAGATCTTTTCAAACCTTTCGGTAGAGTTTGCACAAAAGAAACTCAAGGAGTAAAAGGCACCGGTCTGGGACTGTATATTTCCAAAACATTAGCAAAACTTATGGGAGGAGATATCTGGTTTGAATCAAAATACGGAAAAGGTAGCACTTTTTATGTTTCTCTTAAACTGAAAAAAGGTAGAGCAAAAACAGAAGAAGAGAAGAAAACAGCACTATCCATCGATGAACTTCAAAAACACTATGACTTTTCAAACTTTAAAGTATTGGCCGCAGAAGACGAACCAATTAACAGAAAGCTGTTCCAGAAAATTCTTGAAAAGAACTTTAATATTAAAGATATAGATATGGTAGAAAACGGCGCTGAAGCTTACGAAAAGGCTGTTAAAAACAATTACGATGCTATATTCCTCGATCTTCAAATGCCTGTAATGGATGGTTTTGAAGCACTTGAAAAAATGAGAAAAGCCGGAGTCAAAACTCCGATATACATGCTTACGGCAGATGCTTACAAAGATACAGAAATAAAAGCCAAAAAACATGGGGCAAACGGTTACATAACAAAACCGATAAACGTTGATAAACTTTACGAAATCTTTATAGAAATTAAAGAGAAGAAAGAAAAAGAAAATTAATGTAAAATTCTTCCTACACAACGGGAGGTAACGTGAAGCACGTTTTGATTATTATCGGTTTTCTTCTCCTGTCATCCTTTAGCACCTGCGGTAGAAGAGGAACCCCCCTACCTCCCAGGGACTTTCACCCACTGCCACCTGACAAAGTTAACTTTCAGCAAGTTGTATCAGCTCCGCTAATTTACTGGAATCCCCCTGCAAAATTTGTTGACGGTGAAGCAATTCCTCTGAAAGAAATAAAAAAACTTAGCTATATAATTGACATCGACTTCGGGAAAAAGGTTTTCCAGACATCAAAAACATTTTTTAAATATAAACCTCTCCCTGTAGGAACAAAAGTGTGTTTCAGAGTAGCAGCAATTTATAAAACTTTCAAAGGAGATTTTTCTGAACCTACATGCAGAATTATAAAAACTTCTATTAAACAACCACCCGTGGTAAAAGAGATAAAGGCCGGAGACGACTCTGTCAAAATCAAATTCGGGAAACTAACCTACAAGACAATAGAAATATTCAAATCTAACGGCAAAAATTTCAATCCGATAAAACCTTACAAAACAATATCAAGCACTATTTTTATAGATAAAAACGTAATCAACGGAAAAATCTACTTCTACAAAGCACGATACGCCAATAATGAGCTAAAAGGACCTTTTACAAAAACTTTCTTAGTAAAACCGGTTGACAACATCCCGCCGGCACCGCCGGAAAATCTGATCTTGATAACAGATCACATCTGCTACCTTGTATGGGAACCTTCCACATCAAAAGATGTAAAGTATTACAAAATTTTTTATAATGGTAAGTGCATCGGACAAACGACCGGCCTAACATTCACCATTAAAAACTGCCTAAAAGGCACTTACAGAATCGGTGCTGTTGATAAGGCAGGTAACATTACATTATCAAAACCTGCAGTCAGGAGGTAAAAAATGTGTATATTTTGTAAAATCGTCAACAAAGAAATTCCTGCAAAAGTTGTATATGAAGATGACAAAGTCATGGCATTTCACGACATCAACCCACAAGCACCCATCCATATTTTAATTATCCCCAAGGAGCACATCCCAACAGTAAACGACCTTGAAGAAAACCACAAGGAACTAATAGGACATATCTTCCTCGTGGCAAAGAAAATAGCTAAAGAGCTGGGAGTTGATGAAAAAGGATACAGAATGCTTGTGAATTGCAACAGCGACGGAGGACAGGAAATTTACCATATCCACTTCCATCTCTTTGCAGGAAAACCACTCGGCCCGATGATTTGTAAGTAGGCGGTAAAGATGTTTATCACTTTTGAAGGAATAGAAGGTTCCGGAAAGACCACACAGGCAAAGCTTTTGCACGAATGGCTTATTGATAACGGCTACGAAGTAATACTAACAAGAGAACCGGGTGGAACACCGGCTGCCGAAGAAATCCGGAAATTTATACTCTCAGACAGAGAAGAACCATTTCCCGAAATAGCCGAATTGATGCTTTATATGGCTGCCCGGTCTTTCCATGTTCAAAATCTCATAAAACCAGCCCTTAATTCGGGGACAATAGTAATCTCTGATAGATTCTCAGACGCAACACTGGCATATCAAGGATACGGTAGAGGACTCTCTTTAAAAGATATAAGCCACCTGAATAGTCTTGCAACAGAAGGACTAAAACCGGACATAACATTTTTAATAGACGTTCCTGTAGAAATCGGAATGTTAAGGATAGAGGGAAGAGAGCACGACAGAATAGAAAAAGAAACACTAATTTTCCATGAAAAAGTTCGAAAGGGATACCTGCAAATAGCAAGTGAAAATCCAGAAAGAATAGTTGTCATAGACGGCACTAAAAGAACAGAAGAGATATTTGAAGAAATAAGAAAAAACATAGAGAGAAGACTTAAAAATGGGATTTAGCACAGTAATAGGACATACCGAACAACTCCATATTATAAAAGAGCTGATCGAGAAAAACGCTTTTCCATCCTCTGTTTTATTTTCAGGTCCAAAAGGAATAGGAAAAAAACTTGTGGCTGTTGAAACGGCTAAACTTCTAACCGAAAACTCATTTGGAATAAAGATTATCGGAGAAGATAAACCACCAACTATCGATGAAATACGAGACAGTTCCTCATGGCTGTTTAAAAAACCTCAATACTCTTCAAAAAAAGTCTTAATTATAGACAATGCTGAAACTATGAAAACAGAAGCTGCAAATGCACTCCTTAAAACACTGGAAGAACCACCCAGCTATGCAGTAATAATTCTAATAACTTCAAATGAAAACTATTTACTTCCGACTATACGTTCGCGATGCAAAATATTCCGCTTCGGAAAACTAACTGAACAACAGGTAAAAACAGTCCTCCAAAACCTTGGTATTCAATACGATGAAAGAATCATCAAAATATGCGGTAACAGTCCTGGAAAAGCAATAGCTCTGGTAAATAGTAAAGTTCCTGACCTGATAGCTGAACTGATAAAACTCTTAAAAGAAAAAAAGCTATATGAAAACATCACCTCTTTTTCTGCCAATTTTTCATCCATGTCAAGAGAGGAAACAGAACTGTTCATTGATGCGTTAGAATTGCTTTTATCCGAAAAGAAAACATTTCTAAAATGGTTCGAACCACTGGAAAAAGGAAGAACCTTTCTGAAATTTTACGGCAGGCCCCGAAACGTTATTGAATGGATCTTAATAAATATTACCGAAAACGGAGGCTAATGTGGAAAACGAAATTAAAAAATTAAAAGAAAAAATAATAAAAATCGGAAAATTGATTTTTGAAATGGGACTTACAGACAGTCATGGAGGCAACATAAGTGCAAGATACAACGAATACATTCTGATCAAAAAGTCCGGGAAAATGCTCGGACGTCTTACAGAAAATGACATTGTAATCACGACATTAGAACCTAACGAAAAACTTGACAGAGAAGCATCAATAGAATTAAAAGTTCACAGAAACATCTATAAACAACTACCTGAGGTAAAAGCAGTAGTCCATGCTCACTCCCCCTATACCGTAGCTGTTTCCCTGACGACAGATGAAATTGTTCCTCTTGATTCGGAAGTTAAATTTTTACTTGGAACTGTCCCCATCCTATCCGCAAAAAACGTTATAAGCTCCGATGAAGTAGCCGAAAAACTTCCAGAACTTCTTAAAAATTGTAAAATTGCAGTGGTAAAATCACACGGGCCATTTTCAACTGGCAGAACGCTGGAAGAGGCATTTAAATACCTTTCTGCCGTAGAAAACTCATGTAAGATAATATCCATAGTTAAATCAATGGAGAGACAGAATGTGGGACTTTAAACATATATCAATCATAGGTTTAGGACTTATCGGAGGCTCTTTTGCTCTTAATCTAAAAAAACACGGTTTTCCCGGAAAAGTAACGGCCGTTGACCTGAATCCCGAAGCCATTGAAAAAGGTATAAACCTAAAAGTTATAGACAACGGAGACACAACAGGAGATGTTTTAAAAGAAGCTGACCTTATAGCTATCGCAACGCCTGTAGGAGTTTACAAAAATGTTTTAAAAACCATCAGAGAAAAAATTAATCCAGAAAAGAACATAATCGTAACCGACCTTGGAAGCGTGAAAGGGAATCTGGTTTACATGTGTGAAGAAGAGCTTAAAAACGTTGCTCGTTTCGTAGGCGGACATCCAATAGCAGGAACAGAAAAGTCAGGTGTTGAAAACAGCATCGAAGATCTGTTTAAAGGTGCAAAGTTTATCCTGACACCGACAGAAAATACAGACACGGAAGCAAAAGAAAAGATTAAAAAACTATGGCACAACCTTGGTTCAAGAGTTATAGAAATGGATCCTTACTACCACGACAAGATATTTGCATCTGTCAGCCATCTACCTCATGTTGTTGCATATTCCATAGTGGATGCAATAGACATTCTTTCAAAACAGTTAAATGAAGACCTCTTTATGTTCACAGGAGGCGGCTTCAGAGACTTCACAAGAATTGCAATGAGTGATCCAGTAATGTGGAGAGACATCTGTATGGAAAATAGAGAAAACGTTTTAGAAGCGATAAAAACGTTCAAAGACTCACTAACTCACGTGGAAAAACTGATAGAAGAAAATGACAGAGAAGGCTTAAAAGCATTCTTTGAAACGGCAAGGAAGAAAAGAAACAAAATATCTTAAACTGACATATCAAGCAATATTTTGAGGAATCTCAATTAACATAATCGTCCATCCATCCTTAACATAAGCCTCAAGCCTACCACCGTGAGCCTTAACTATTCGTCTTGAGTTATAAAGACCGAGTCCGAACCCTCCTTCCTTAGTTGTTTTAAAAGGTTTAAAAATCTCATCGGGAAGATAGCCTCCGTTGTCTTTAATGTAAACTCTGACAAGATTACCATCCTTTTCCACAGCTATTTCTACCATTCTGTCTCCTTCCTTTTCGGCAACTGCTTCAATGGCATTTTTTATAAGATTCCTTAAAACAATTAGAAACTTATCCTTATCAATAAAAACCGGAATATCAGCATTAACGTTTAGATTTATCTTTACCTCTTCTGCCTGAGCAACATCAGAAAATTCAGAAACGACATCAAATAACAACTTTCTAAGGGAGACCATCTCTCTATTTAAGACGATAGGTTTATTAATCTTTGAAGCCTCTTCTACGAAAAGACCAAGTTTCTGCACTTCACTTTGCATTAATCTGGCATACCTTGATGACGACTCTTTGCTAACTCTATAAGCAAGCATATTCAGGCGACTCAAGGCATTTTTAACTTCATGAAGAATAGAAGAAATAGCTATCGATACACTTTTTAATCTCTCTTTCTCGTGCTTTTCCTTGTCAAAAGATAACTTTTGAGAAAAATAGAGCCTTAAAGAAAAGGCAATTCCCAAAAGTAGCAAGATGTTTATCAAAAGTCCTACAAGAAATTGAAAAAGGATATGTCTATTTATCTCTTTCCTGTAAGAGGTATCAAAAAAAAGATAAAGTTTGAAAGGTTGAGAACTAATCTCTATTTTTTCAAAATCACCGCTAAAGTCAGAACCGGGAACTACTATTTCTCTTCCTTCAAATTCAACCTTAATACCCTTAAGTAATCTGGAATTTTCAACATAAGATGAGAGACTCTCTATAGGATCACCACCTCCACCGACCGTACTTGCAACAAGAGATTTAACCCTGTCTGCCTCATTTTTAACAGCAATCTGAAAAAAAGAATTCCATTCAAGCCTCAGTCTGTAAAAGTTATAACTGAAAAATACCATCAAAAGTGCTGTAAGAAACAGTGGAATTAAAAGATAACTTTTCTCTTTTCTATATTCCATACTTTTTCCGTTTATACCTTAAAGATTTCTCATCTATTCCAAGTAGCTTTGCTGCCCTCGTTTGAACAAAATTCGCTTCCTCAAGAGCATTTAAAAGAATAGCTTTTTCTATCTCATCAATGTAATCTGGAAGCCTTTTTCCAGGAGGAAGAACACAAGAAAAAACAGATTCCTTTTTATTAATTCCAAGATGTTCAGGTTTTATCTCTCCATCCGCAACAAGAACAGCCCTATGCAAAATATTTTCAAGTTCTCTAACATTACCGGGAAAATCATAAGACAGAAGCAAATCAATAGCTTCAGAAGAAAGAGCAATCTGCTTACCATACTTTCTGGAAAATCTGTTTATAAAATAACCAGACAGTTCAAGGATATCCTCTTTTCTTTGCTTTAAAGGAGGTATTTTCACTCTAAGCACATTAAGTCTGTAAAAAAGGTCCTCTCTAAACTTTCCCTCTTTAACAAGGTCTTCTAAATTTCTATTTGTTGCTGCAACAACCTTAACATCAACTTTTTTTGTTTCAAGACCGCCAACCCGTCTAACTTCTTTCTCCTGCAAAAACCTCAAAAGTTTTGCTTGAAGAGAGAGCGACAGATCCCCTATCTCATCAAGAAAAAGAGTCCCTCCATCGGCTTCTTCTATAAGTCCCGGCTTAGATTTGACAGCTCCAGAGAAAGCTCCCTTTTCATACCCGAACAACTCACTCTCAAAAAGATTCTCAGGAATAGAAGTGCAGTTTACCGGAACAAATTTACCTTTTCTTCCACTCTCTTTATGTATATATCTCGCTATCACTTCCTTACCTGTTCCGCTTTCACCGGTTATAAGCACCGGAGCATCGGCCTTTGCAAAAAGGGAAGCCATTGAAAGGATTCTCTCCATAACAGGTGAAGCAAATATAATTTTATCTTTATCAAGCAGAGCCCTCCTTAAACGAGAAAGCTCACAACACTTTTTAACTAAATTAATTAAAACATCTACATCATAAGGTTTCGTAATGTAATGAAAAGCTCCCAACTTTATGGCTTTAACTGCATCATCAATATTTGAAAAAGCAGTTACAACTATAACTTCAACATCTCTTACTCTCTTTACAGACTTTAGAAACTCTATCCCTGATTTTCCCGGAAGTCTAACATCGGTTATAACTACATCAATATTTTCTTGTCCCACAAGCTTTTCGCCCTTTTCTGCAGAATGAGATGAAAAAACGATAAAACCATTCTCAACAAGAATATCAACCAACAATTCCCTCTGAATTTTGTCATCTTCAATAACAAGTATTTTGCATGCCATAAATAACCCCTTTTGTTTAATTTACCTTAAGCCAAAAAGAAAGGCAAGAAATGCAACAAAAATTTATAGCCCTATATTTAATATAAAAGGGGAAAAGGAGGTAACCTATGGGACACAACTATATCCCTGCTACAAGAAAGGAGTACACATGGGAAAGCGAAAATCCCTACTACGAAGGGCAAAAATATCCGGAGCCAACCGTATGTCCAGAGTGCGGTGCCGTTTTTAAAGACGGAAGATGGCAGTGGAAAGAGGATATTAAAGAGAAATTACCTGATGATGTTAATGAAGCACTTTGTCCTGCATGCAGAAGGAAGAAAGACCATTACCCAGGCGGAATAGTTATCCTAAAAGGAAAATTCTTAAAAGAGCACAAAGAGGAAATTTTAAATAGAATCAAAAACGTCGTTGAAGACGTTTCGGCATTAAGGCCTCTTCAGAGAATCCTATGGATGGAAGAGAAAGATGACGGAACAATAGAAATAGCAACGACCAGCGAACACCTTGCAAGACATATAGGGGAGGCAATCAACAGCGCCTTTAAAGGAAATTTCGAGATTAAATATAATGAAAATGAAAAGTTTGCAAGGGTTATGTGGAAAAGAGACTGAATTTATAGGAAAGGCGGGCCTTCCTGCCCGCCTTAATATTAAAACACGAAGAGAAGAATAAGTGCAACAACGAGAGCGTAAATAGCAAGAGCTTCGATAAGGGCAAGACCAATAAACATGTTTGTTGTAAGTCTTCCAGCTGCACCAGGATTTCTTGCAATAGCTTCCTGAGTTCCTTTAAGACCAAGACCCTGTCCAACACCAGCACCGGCTGCACCTCCACCAATAGCAAGACCTGCACCGATTGCTGCCGCAGCTTTAATTGAAGCAGCTGATGCACCACCTTCTCCAGCCATAGCAGGAACAATACCTGCAAGCAGAAGGAAAAGTGTGTAGAGAAGGCTTTCCTTCTTAATTTTCATGTCCTACCTCCATAACCTCTTAGTGTTCTATTAGTGCTCTTCCTCTTCGGAGTGTATTGCAAGAGAAAGGTAAACAACTGTCAGCATACAGAATATGTACGTCTGAAGAAAACTGTTTCCAAAAACAATAGCAAGACCGAAAACAGGTACAAGTAAAGGCACCATTTTAAGGAGAACCCATACAATCATCTCATCACCGTACATGTTACCGAAAAGACGCAGAGAGAGAGAAAGAATCCTTGAAATATGAGAAACAACTTCAATAGGGAACATCAAAGGTGCAAGAGCTTTTACAGGTCCCATAAAATGCTTAATGTAGTTAAAGAGCCCTTGTTCTTTAACTGCTACAATGTTGTAAGCAATAAAAGCAATAAGAGCAAGTGCAACAGTCGTATTCAAGTTTGATGTCGGCTGATGAGCTCCCGGAATCAAACCGACCAGGTTTGTAAAAAGAATAAAGAAAGCAAATCCACCAACAAGCGGTAAAAATGAAAGCCCTTTTTCTTCACCGATAGCATCTGAAAGAACGCCCGCTATGAAACTGATAAAAGCTTCAAAAAGGAACTGAATCTTTCCAGGAATCTTTTTAAGATTCCTGCTTACCAGGAAAGAAATTACGATTACAAAAGCCATGGTAATCCATGTCCAGTAGACTATCGGCCATGCGATGAGTTGTGCTCCTCCATGCTCCATCCGCTCCTCTCCTTTAGTAGAGTAGTTATCGTTATTGTGAAGGCAAAAGTAGCCCACACAGCACCGCTAATTATAGCAAACATAAAGTTTGGCGCAAGCCTAATACCTAAATAAAGAAGGGGGAAAATTATAAAGTATCTTAAGAGCATTCCACCAAAAGTTACACTTCTCTGAAAAGATTTTTTCATAATTAACGAAGAAGAAAATCTAGCAAAAATGAAAAAATCAAGGATAATCACAAAAAATCCATATATAAAAGAAGCTGCATTAGTAAAATTAATTCCCCTCCACAACAAAAATACCAACATACCCAAAATGCCAGCAACGAAAAGTCTAGAAAAAACTTTTTTATACATCTTTACTGTCTCCATTACTACTATATCCTTCTTTAACTGCCATGTAAATATTCTTAAACCCCGCTGCAAGACCAATAAAAAGCCAGATTATTGTCATCCATGGAGATGTTTTTAACCATTTATCAAGATAATAACCCACAAAAAAACCGATAGCTACGGCAAATGCAAAACTTAAACCTACAGTTGATAAAGAAGCATCCTTTATATCCTGCTGCGTTATCTTAAATCTTTTCTTAGCCATTTCAACCCTCAATTTCTATGCGATTTTTACCTTTTTGCTTCGCCCTATAAAGAGCAACATCAGCCCTGTGGAAAAGGGAATCCATATTATCTCCATTCTTATAACCGGCAACTCCAGCACTAAAAGTAATTTTAACCTTCCCATCTATCTCCGGCACATAAACATCTTTTAGCCGCCTTTTTATTCTCTCAACAATCTGAACTGCTGTTTTTAGATCGGTTTCCGGAAGAATAAGTCCGAACTCTTCTCCACCTATCCTGGCAAATGTATCAAAGCTCCTTACAGTTGATGAAACAGACTTCGCAAAATTTTTAAGAACCAGATCTCCTGCCACATGCCCATAAGTATCATTAATATTTTTGAAATCATCAAGATCAAAAATAACAAAAGAGAGAGGCCTTCCTGTCCTCTTTGCCCTCTCTATCTCTTCTTCAAACTTCTTGGAAAAATAGAGTCTGTTGTAAATACCTGTTAGCGGATCCGTAGAGAGATTCACCGACAACTGTCTGGCAATTTTCTTAATATTCTTTGTAAGACTTCCAAGCTCATCATCTCTCTGACAAAACTCATCAAGATTTTCAAGGGCATTAAAATCACCCTCCGAAAGTCTTTTAAGCGATGAAGTAATACTTCCAAATGTTTTTTTCATTGCATCATTAATAGAATTAGCTACCAAAGAAAAAGCACCTATATAAACCACAAGAATAACTACCACAATTAAAATAAATAATCTGTTCATATTTTTAAAAATGTTAATTACAAGCATATCCTCATAAAAACCAAACAGACCAACAATTTTATTATCTATATCTTTCATAGGAAAGGTATAGATCAAATCACTGGCTTTCAACACTTTAACGCTAGGAACAGCCTTTATACGAGCAGACAGAATTTGACCATACATCTTTAACGTCTTACCATTAACCTCATGAGCAAAATAAATAAACCCATAGGAAGCCACACTTCCATCATTCCAGCATAAAGGTAAAACACCAACATGATAAATTCTGCCCCCATAGATATGGAAAAATATAACAGGTTTTCCCGGTTGACCTTTTCTAAACCTTCTCTTTATAAAGCTGGATACTTTTAACACTTCTACTCTGGAAAATATGAGATTTTTAACATATACAGGATAATTTTTAAAATTATACACCCCGTAAGAGCTAAATTGAGAAGTTACCATATCATCATCTTCAAACATTTCTTTTATCCAGCTAACATTCTTCAGCTCAATATTATGAATCATATCGTCCCACATACCAAAACTATTAAGCATATTTCCTATTTTTTCGTCACAAAGATGAAGAAGGGCAGGGAAAGCTCTTTTTATCCTACAATATTCTTTCTTCTTTATCTCTGATTCCATCTTTTTAATTACAAAAAAATCAGATACACCCGATAATAAAGCAGACAAAGCCACTAAAATAAGAATCATAAAAAGAGTTCTTCCTATAAAAGAACGTTTAATGTTCTTATATTTCAATTCTTCTCCCAAAAAGGTTATGGAAATTTTACAAAAAGATTGGGTAAGAAGTAAACTTTAATCCATTAATTCAATGTAGTCAGAGACTCCATATAGCTAACACCAAGTGTATTGGCCTTAATATAACGTGACAATTCCGTTTTTAACGGAATTGAGGGAAGAGGATAATAACTTTTAACAATCTCTTCATAAGAAGGTAAAAACTTCCCACAACCATAGATAGAACAAAGCTTCTCAGCAATTTCTGCCCAGGGGGGAGAAGAAAGTCTTCCACCGTCAGCACCACGCCACAACGTTTTATAACTATCTCTGCCAAACCACACGCTCATGACAAAAGAAGTTGTAAAACCTGTAAAATATGCATCCCGCCAGCTGTTTGTCGTTCCAGTCTTTCCCGCAACATCAAATCTCTTAGAAAGATACGAAATTCTCCTTGCCGTCCCCTTTTTAACAACATCCTGAAGGATAGAACGCAAAATAGCAATATTCTTTGTGTCTGCAACCTTTTTAAAAGAAGGAGTTCCCCTATAAATAAGCTGATCATTTTTATCAAGTACTTCTTTAATTACAAATGGTCTATACAGAACACCTCCGTTCTCTATTGCTGAAAAAGCCCTCAAAATTCTGTAAAGGTTTGATGGAAAACTTCCCAGAACATAAGACAGGTTAAAATCTCCTCTGGTAAATTCAAATTTTTTGAAATTCTGACGAATTTTAGAAGGTATCTTCATCGCCAGATGTATCGTCGCAAGGTTAACTGAATATGTCAATCCATTTTTTACTTCCAAATAATCTGTATAATGATGGGAATAGTTTTCTGGTCGCCAGTATTTATCCTCTCCATTTTTCCTGGTTTTCTTTCCCGCCTCTTCCATGGGTAATTCCAGAGGTGTATTTTCAACATAATCATAAGGAGAAATTCCTTTTTCAAAGGCAGAAAGATAAGTTATTGGTTTTGCTGTTGAACCGATAGGTCTTAAAATCTGAAAGGCTCTATTTAGTTTTGTCTTACTGTAATCAGTTCCTCCAACAACAAAGAGAACTTCCCCAAGTCTCGTCATTGCCATTCCAGCACACTGCAAATCATTAAGGTTATGCTCTTTGGAATATTTTTCAGCGTAAGACGCCAGAATCTTTTGAGCAAAGTTTTGAACATTTTCATCAATAGTGGTCTTTATAGTCAAACCACCTGTATAAAGCTGGTCAGCAGAAAGCACTTTTTTTGCCATGAATTTAACAAAATCAAGTTCATAACCAGCCGTTCTTGGTTTCTCTGGTTCTGGCAGAATTCCCAGGGGCTGATTTACAGCATCAAGATAAATATTTCTTGTTATATATCCGTTTTTATACATCTGCTTCAGAACCCAGTTTCTGCGTCTTAATGCCCTTTCAGGATGCTTAAAAGGATTGTAATACTCGGGCCCCCTTATAAGACCGGCAAGTAAAGCACACTCCGTTAAAGAAAGATTCTTTAAATCCTTCCCAAAAAGAACTCTTGCAGCAGCTTTCACACCATAAGCGCCACTTCCAAGATAGACATAATTCAGATAAAGTTCCAGAATTTCATTCTTTGTAAGATTATTTTCCAGCTCTTTTGCTATACCTATCTCCTTCAATTTCCTCGAAAATGTCCTCTGAGATGAAAGAAATACTAGTTTTGCAAGCTGTTGAGTTATTGTGCTTCCACCCTGAACAATTTTACCTGAAGTTATATCTCTTACCGCCGCACGAAGAAGACCTATCGGATCTATGCCTTTGTGCTCGTAAAATCTTGCGTCTTCCGCTGATATTACTGCCCAGATAAGGTTTTGAGGAATTTCATCAAAAGGAGCATATAATCTAAAATGCTTCTTATAGAAGTAACCTATTACATTACCACGTCTATCAAGAACTGTCGTTGCAAAATCGGGAAGGAGCTTCTCCTTATAAGAGGGAGAAGCCCACGCATTTGAAAACAATAAAATAAATGAAAGGAAAAAAGCGAAAAGCCTCAACGCGCCTCCAGACTAAAATTTAATAAGAGAAAATATTGGATAACCTCTATCCTCTATTTTCTTTCTACCTTCGAGGAAGGTAAGTTCAAGCAAAAAGTCAACACTAACAATATTCCCACCGAGTTTTTCAATTAAATCTATCGCAGCTCCCATGGTGCCACCTGTAGCAAGAACATCATCTATCAGAACAACCTTCATGCCTCTTTGAATAGCATCTTCGTGAACCTCTATTTTATCCTCACCATATTCAAGAGTGTAAGTTGCACTTATTGTTTTGTAAGGAAGTTTCCCCGGCTTTCTGATAATCGCAAGCCCGGCACCTATTTTATACGCAAGTGCTGAAGCAAGAATAAAACCTCTTGACTCTATACCTGCAACAATATCTACACCGGCACCTACATATCTATTGCCTATGAAATCTATTACCTTTTGAAGCGCCCATGGCTTGTGAAGAAGCGGCGTAATATCCTTAAATATAATACCCGGCTTTGGAAAGTCAGGTATGTCCCTGATGAGGGAACGAAGCTCCTCTATCTCCTTCTGAACGTTAAGATCTGTTTGAATCTCTGCCATCTTTGCCTCCATCTGTTTTGTAATAAGGGATAATTATACTAACTCCACAAATCAGGCAGGAACTATCAGCTTTCTCAACTCCTTTATTTTATCCCTTATCTTTGCAGCTTTTTCAAATTCCCAGTTTTTTGCAGCTTCTCTCATCTCCTTTTCAAGTCTGGCTATCTCTTCAAAAAGCTCTTCTTCCGTTTTAGGAAGTTCCTCTTTCTTAACTTTAATTTTAAAGAAAGGAGCAATTCCCGCATCCTCAAGAATACTTGAATCTATATTTCTTTTTACCGTTTCAGGCTTTATACCGTGCTTTTCATTATAAGCTCTCTGAATTTCACGACGTCTATTTGTCTCCTCTATCGCTCTCTTCATTGAGTCAGTTATCCTGTCTGCGTAAAGGATAACCTTACCGTGAACGTTTCTTGCCGCTCTACCCATAGTTTGAATAAGCGAAGTCGTCGAACGCAAAAATCCCTCTTTATCCGCATCAAGGATCGCAACAAGAGAAACTTCCGGAAGATCAAGTCCTTCCCTCAGCAGGTTAACACCAACCAGAACATCAAACTCGCCAAGTCTCAAGGATCTTATAATCTCTACTCTCTCGACAGAATCTATCTCCGAATGAAGGTATTTTGCCTTTATACCCTTATCAAGCAAATAGTCGGTAAGCTCTTCAGCCGTCCTTTTAGTCAAGGTCGTAACCAGAACTCTCTCATTTTTAGCCGCTCTTTTTCTAATTTCAGAAAGGAGATCTTCCATTTGTCCTTCTGTCTTTCTAACCTCAACTTCAGGGTCAAGTAGCCCGGTAGGCCTAACAATCTGTTCAACAATCTGCTCCGAAACTTCCATCTCAAAAGGACCCGGAGTAGCAGAAACAAAAATCACCTGATTTAGCCTTTCTAAAAACTCTTCAAAGTTTAAAGGTCTGTTATCATAAGCCGAAGGAAGCCTGAAACCGTGTTCAACCAGATTGAATTTTCTCGCTCTATCACCACGCCACATTGCTTTTATTTGTGGTATTGTAACGTGAGACTCATCTATAACAACAAGAAAATCATCCGGGAAATAGTCCAGCAGCGTAAACGGAGGCTCCCCGGGTTTCCTGCCGTCAAGATGCCTTGAGTAGTTCTCAATACCCTTACAGTGTCCTATTTCAAGGAGAAGCTCCATATCATATCTGGTTCTCTGCTCTATCCTTTTAGCCTCAACAATCTTATCCTGATTGAGAAAAAACTCTATTCTCTCCTCAAGTTCTGCTTCTATCGATTTAACAGCTCTAACCAACTGCTCTTGAGGAGTAACATAGTGAGATGCCGGATAAACCGTATAAGAATCGAAATTCCTTATAACTCTACGATTAAAGTAATCCTGTTCTATTATCGAATCCACTTCATCACCAAAAAGCTCGACCCTTATAAACCTATCCTCAACGTCAGCAGGAAAAATATCTATAACATCTCCCCTTACTTTAAAAATTCCAGGACGCATATCAAATTCGCTTCTTTCATAGCCAAGATTGACCAACTTCCTGATAACATCATCTCTACTGATCTCCTCACCAACAGTAAATCTCAAAGCCAGTTGAGAATAAAAAGAAGGGGAACCAAGACCATAGATACAAGAAACCGAAGAAACAACAATCACATCACGCCTTGTAAGAAGAGAAACAGTTGCAGCATGCCTCATCCTGTCAATAACAGGATTTATGGAACAATCTTTTTCTATATATAAATCTCTATTTGGCAGGTAAGCCTCAGGCTGATAATAGTCGTAATAGCTTATAAAATATTCAACGGCATTGTCGGGAAAAAAATTTTTAAGCTCATGGTAAAGCTGGGCAGCAAGTGTCTTATTGTGAGAAATCACAAGCGTAGGTTTTTGAACTTTCTCTATAACTTTGGCAATTGTAAAAGTTTTACCGCTACCCGTTATGCCCAGTAACGTCTGATACTTTAATCCCTTATTTAAACCTTCCGCTAACTTTTTAATGGCTTTTGGCTGATCTCCAGCCGGTTTAAAAGGTGAATTTACTTTAAACTTTCTCATGGTAGAGTATAATTTATACCGATGAACACAGACAGGGAGACAAAGAAATGAAAAAAATTATAATAGCCTCTCTTTTTTTCGCGGCTACGGCAAGTGCAGCAGACATAAACTTCGGTCTGAAACTCTACAAGGACGGAATGTATGAGCTTGCAGATCAAACATTTTCGCAGATACTAACCTCCCCTCCTGAAAACCTCAAACCTTACCTGAGCCCTATGGCTGAAACATTTCTTAAAACAAAGGATATAAACTCTTTAAAACGCCTCCTTAAAGTCTGGAAAGAAAGATATCCGTCATATAAAAAAGGTTATTATTTGGGTTTATCAACATTTGTAAACATAAGCGAAGGAAAAAAATTAAAAGATGTCTTTGACGAAACTTCCTTTTTATCTTTACCGGTAAAAGAAAAGATAGACTTCCTGAAAGTTTTAGCAAAAGCTCCCCTTTCAACAGACGAGAAATTTTACATTCTTACCTTAGGCAAAAAAAGACTGGATGTAAAAGGGGCTCTGGCTGACAGTGGATTTCTCGAAAAGTTTGCTGAGGAAACAATAAAAAACAAACATCAAGACATAACCGACTACATATTCGCAAATTATGGAGACTGGCTCAAAGGAAAAGAATTTGAACTTCCATACATAAAATATCTGGAAAGACAGAAAAAATACGATGATGCTCTCATAAAACTGAGAAAACTCTACAAAAAAGATAAAAGCCCTGAAATACTGTTTGAAATGGCTAAAGTTTATTATCTGAAAGGAAACTACAAGACGGCGATAAAACTTGCCAAAAACATTAACACTACGGAAGCAAAGTTTTTAAGAGCCTGGGCTTACTTCAAATCAGGCAGGAAAAGAGAAGCCTTTAAAGAACTGAACATGAACATACAAAAACCTGTAATGCCTGAAAGTCTGAAAGTAGCAATTAACTTTATAGAAGGAAAAATCAACCCCGATGAAATCAAAAAGTTCTATCCGGAATACTATTACAGGGCTCTCCTCTTTACATTCTCTCCTGCCGCAGACGAAAAGGTAAAAAAGATAAACAACCATGATGCTGGAATGTTCTTTTATGAAAGAGGCAATTTTGAAAAAGCATTCGATTACTTAAAACGTGCGGTAAACTCAAGGAAAGGTTTTTATTTAACCCCGAGAACACTCTACCTTATAGGAAAAGTTGCCGTTATAAACAAAGATATGGGAAACATGCTCTACTCGGAAATAGCCAATAATTTCCAAAACACACCATACTACAAAGCCTCAATAATACCCTACGCCCAATCCCTGATACTGAAGGGGAACTTCGATGCAGCGGCAAAACTCCTCAAATACGGAATTGAGCAATTCAAAATAGACAGCATACAGGCGAGAAAACTTCTCGGAGAAGCCTACTATTATGAAGGCAATTATAAAAAAGCAAGTTTAACTTTAAAACCTATTATAAGCAAAGATGATGAAGCCTTTCATTTCTTCATCCTCTCTGAATTTTACGGCGGCAAAAAACGAGCAGCTTTTGAATACCTAAAAGTAAAACTGAACAACAACAGGCTATTCCCGGAAATAAACTACGGAAGACTGTGCTACTTAGCGGCAAAACTTGGAAAAACCTCCTCTTTAAAGAAAGTCCCACTGCCTAAGGAACCCTTTGCAGCTGCAATGTTCGCAGTCTTAACAAACAACAAAAAACTTATGAAAAGCCTGATTTATAAAACAACAGGAATGGTAAGAGAAGCTCTCCTTTACAAACTTGCAATCGGAGAAAAAACACCTGAAAAGCGTTTTGTTTATCTGTCACTACTTAAAGCGGTAGCGGAAAATCCGGAAACGGCAAACTTTGCAGAAAAAATGGAAGAATATGACGCTTATAGATTCGGACGGTTTGACAATCTCCTTTTAAACAACCCTGAATTCATAGCATACAACCCTGAAAACGACATCTCAGACATAAATTCCATAATCGAAAAAGCCAACGACTATTTAGAATCAAATGGTATTCTGAAAGCCTACGGACTTTACAAACTGGCAGCCGAAAGAACAACAGATCCCAACATAAGAACAGAAGTGGTAACAAAAATGGTAAAAATTGACATGAAACTTAAAAACTATAAGAGAGCAATAAGAGACGTAAACCTTATTCCGGATGCTGGACAAAAAGAAAACGATATAAAAAACTACCTGCTGACTGAAATTTACTACAAGGAAGGAAGACTTCTTGACGCACTTAACGCAGGAAAAGCCGTAACAAACATAAACAACATACCTGAAACCGAAAGAGTAAAATTTGCAGCAACTCTCGCGTCACTTTATAAACTTGCAGGGAACGAAGAAAAAGCAATGGAACTCTTAAATTACATAGTCAAAAAAGGTCATCTTTCAGAGATTAACTACGATGATCTGGTAAACCTTGCCCTGTTTCTGGACAAAAAAGGCAAACATACAGAAGCCATTGAACTTCTGAAGGAAGCTAACAAAAAGGCCAGAAAAAAAGAGCAAAAAGCAGAATCTTTATTCTGGCTGGCTTCCATCGAAGAGGAAACGGGAAACCGTGAAAAAGCTCTAATGGATTACTTGAA
The DNA here is from genome assembly GCF_001968985.1 of Desulfurobacterium indicum. NCBI lineage: Bacteria > Pseudomonadati > Aquificota > Aquificia > Desulfurobacteriales > Desulfurobacteriaceae > Desulfurobacterium > Desulfurobacterium indicum. The sequence continues at coordinate 45,849 of NZ_MOEN01000005.1, forward strand.
GATATACTATGAAATCGGCGTGGAACCATGGACCTCTACCGCTCTTTACAGGGCAGCAAATCTTCTTGAAGAAAAAGGAAGTTACCAACAGGCTTTGAAGTTACTAAAGAAAGTGGTTAAAATTAAAGGGCAATCACCGGAAGGGATAAGAGCCTTTGAAAAAATCAAGGAAATCGAGAATAAGATGAAAGGAGGCGTTAATGCAGAAGGGCGGTAAATTCGTGCAACTCCTTGTAAACGAGATAACGAAAAACCTTGTTGGAAAGGACTACATCATCGTTGACGACGAGAACTACTTTAAGGATAAAGTCCTTGAAATCATTATCAACGAATACAAGATTGAGAAAGAGTTAGAAGAAGAAGCTGAAAAAATATTGGAGGAAAATTCTGATGAAATTATGTATAGAGGTATCCCTTTCTTCAAAGCACGTAAACTTATAAAAGAAAAACTTGCAAAAGAAAGAGGCATTCCAGCTTCTGGCAGCATTTTCAGCAGAGAAAAGGCAAACTACCTGGCAGGAAAAATCCTAAAATTCATTCTGACTGATGATGAAATAGACTACACACAGGAAAGAGGAATCATAAGACAGGAAATAGTAAAAGCCTTCAACACAATAGCTCAACTTAAAAAAGAAGTTGATCAGGCAGCAAAACACAAAATAGAATCAATGTCAAAACCTATACCGGAAGGAACTCCGGAATGGTTTGCTTTATACAGAAAATTTTACGAAGAAGAACTTATATCAAGAGGTCTCCTTGATACAGAAGAAACTGAGTAAACTATTAATTATCGGGTGGGTAATTTTCCTGCCCTTTTATCTATACAGTTACATTTTCGGTGAAAACTCCCTCAAAACTTTGAGGGAACTTCAGAAAAACTACCAAAAACTTCAAGCGGAGAAGAACTACTGGAATACAAAAGTTGAAATCCTCAATGAAAGAATAAAAGCAATAGAACAAAATCAAAAATTTTATTACGAAAAACTTGCAAGAGAAATGTTTGTAAAAGGAAAGAAAGGCGAACAAACCTTCCTATTCGTGACAAAAAAACATCCTAAAATTCAAATTTTGAACAAAAACTCAACAAAGACAGAAGAATAAACTTTCAGCATTTCCCATTTTTTATCATCATCTCCCAATATCTGTTCTGGAGTTAATCCTTCAGAAACTACCTCGTCCCTATAAGCTTCAATCCACCTTTTAATATCATCCTTCGTAACTTCAATGTGGTACTGCAGACCAACAGCCCTGTTTAATCTGAAAGCCTGATTGGGATAGAGAGGCGTTGAAGCAAGTTTCGTTGCCCCTTCAGGTAGCTCAAAAGTATCACCATGCCACTCAAAAACATCCATCTTGTGCCTATATAGAAATTCAAACTCATTTTGAGGATAAAGCTCATACCAGCCTATCTCTTTTCCCATTTCACCTTTATAAACTTTAGCACCTAAAACATGAGCTATTATTTGAGCCCCAAGGCAGATCCCAACAATCCTTTTGTTCTTTCTCAAAGCCTCTTCAACCAGTCTAAACTCATCATTAAGAAAAGAATACTTTTTAGCCTCATAAACCCCCATAGGACCGCCCAATATCGTTATAAACTCATAGTCATCAACCGAATCAACCATTTCACCGCGAAAAGCATCAATAGTTTCAACTGCTACTCCTTTCCTCTCAAAAAGCGGCGCAAGTGTTCCCGGACCTTCGATTCCTATGTTTTTAACAAAAAGTGCCTTCATACCTTACCTCCATTTAAAAATAACAATTAATATTCTAACCTATTTTCTTTTTTTCACAGCATCAAAAAGGAATCTGAGAACATTCGTAGCATAGTGGCCTGACGGAAGAAAAAATTTCAGTATTACTCCACCTGCCGTTTCCTTAATCTCAAAATCTTTTATAGAAACAATCGTTTCCCTATTAAACCGGTGAAAAAATTTAGAAAAGTTTGAAAACTGATCAAGAGACAACCCCATCTCATTTAAAAAAGAAACATACAACTCTTTAATTTCAAGAGAAAAAACCGGAACCTTCTCTGGAAGATAGATTCTTTCCAGAGGAAAAACCAGCTCTCCCAACTTATACTTGAAAACCAGCTTTTCATCAGTTTTTTTACTGACCAACTCACTAAGGTAGCGATTAAAAAGATAACTCTGAAAAACGTTAAACTGAAACTTTATTTCACTTTCAGGAACAAGAGATAGAGCTTCTCTGAAATTGTTTGACTTTTCAAGGAAAAGGGCTACCTTCTTTCTCCAGCCGGAAAAAAACCAGGCAGATTCTCCAAACCTACCAGCAACAAAGAGTTTTTTCCCTTTCCTCCCCCTCAAACTTTCCCAACCTGCCGGTGTAAAAAGGTAGAAAAGGGCATTTTTAAAATCATTTCTAATCAAATAATAAACAAAAAAACTATTCCTTCGAACAGACGTAAACCTCTGCTCTCCATAATAACCTGGAATCCCAAACTCCTCTAAAATATCAACTCTTTCAGGATACCTAAAAAATTCTCTAACATGAACTTCAAAAAAGTTACCGTTAACTGCAGACGGAGAAACTTTTTTTCTGGAAAATCCTGCAAAAATCACCTTTAAATTCCTGTCCGCCACCTCTTTAAGTCTGAATCTTTCAGGCACAGAGATAAACTGAACCGTAATGGCATTTTTATCCTTTAAACCACCGTAACCTATAAATCTGTGAGAAAGACCAGAAATCTTAGCTATTTTCTTTATAGCTTCTTCCGTTTCCAATCCTTTTTTCCAGAGAGAATAAACCCGATAACCTCTTCCCTCCAAAAAGCCCGGTTTCAAAACTTCTTTCACCTTGAAATCTTCCGGCTTTACCTTTATTCTTGCCAATATTACCTCCTTAACCTTTTCTGAAGAATGAAAAAGGACAATATTAAACATAAGAAAATGTCGCAGGTGAAAAATGAAAAACTACGATAAAGTAAAAGAACGAATTAAAAATTTTGGACCTGGAATAATAACGGGAGGGGCGGACAACGACCCTGCTGGAATAATCACCTACACGATGATAGGTGCAACAACCGGACTTAAGCAACTGTGGCTCATGGTTTTCTCTACACCAATGATGATAGCTGTTCAGGATTCTGTTGCAAGAATAGCAATAGTCACTGGCAAAAGCCTATCGGAAGTTCTAAAAACCTTTTACACAAAAAAAACAGCAACAATCGTCATATCATTACTACTCATAGCAAACCTTTTCACAATAGCCGCTGATATGGAAGCAGTTGCACAGATATTTGAAATTGTAACAGGAATCCATGCAATATACTGGTTAATACCAATAAATATTTTAATAGGCTATCTCGTAATCTTTAAAACTTACAGAACGGTAAAAAAAACTCTGGTGTCTCTTACAGCAATACTGGCTGTTTACATATTTTCTGCAATAAAATGCAAACCTGATATCAGCACACTAATAACAAACACACTAATTCCTCATATAAAATTCTCGGGCGCATTTTTTATGGCCGCTCTGGGACTGTTAGGCACAACCATTTCTCCCTATATGATGTTCTGGCAGGCAACGGAAGAAAAGATAGAGCACAAAACGGTTGTTCAAATAGAGGACGCCACCCTCGATACTGTTGCCGGTATGATCTATTCAAATGTTGTCGCATACTTCATAATTATTGCTGCCGCTTACACCCTGTTTGGACATCACATTTTTGTATCCACCATAAAAGAAGCGGCAATTGCAATAAAGCCTGTCGCGGGAAGTTTCTCCTTCACTCTATTCTCAATAGGCATCATCGCCGCCGGATTCATCGCCATACCCGTTCTTGCAGGTTCATCTGCCTACGCAATAGCAGATCTATTTGGATGGAGAAAAGGTTTTGAAGAAAAAGTTAGCAGTGCCAAAGGATTTTACATCGTATTCTTGGGCTCCCTTCTCATAGGGGACATTATCAATCTTTCTCCAATATCAGCGGTTAACGCTCTTTATTACAGTCAAATACTGGACGGTATGTTGTTACCTTTTCTGGTAGCCGTCATAGCAATCGTAGCAAACAACAAAAAGATAATGGGAGACTTCACAAATACTGCTTTCAACAATATATTTTGTTTTGTAACCTTTATTATTTCGCTGGCCTGTATCGTTATTATGCTCTGGCAAATGATTGTTTGATATAATAGCCGCTGCTCAAAAATGCCGGCGTAGCTCAGATGGCCAGAGCGGGGCACTCGTAATGCCCAGGTCAAGGGTTCGAATCCCTTCGCCGGCACCATTCTCTCTCCTCCTTTCTTCCCCGAAATGGTATAATAAACCGTTCAAAATAAAAGAGTTTTACCTTTTTAGCACCGTTTTACCGTCTCAGGAGGATTAAATGTCAGAAAACAAAAAATACGATGCGTCTGCGATTAAAGTTCTTGAAGGCCTTGAAGCAGTCAGAAAAAGACCTGGAATGTATATTGGAGATACGGGAAGCTATGGACTGCACCATCTTGTTTTTGAGGTCGTTGACAACAGCGTCGATGAAGCCTTAGCCGGCTACTGCACGGAAATAGAAGTAATAATCCACGAAGACAATTCCATAACCGTAGCAGACAACGGAAGGGGAATCCCTGTTGATATACACCCGGAATACGGAAAACCCGCTGCAGAGATAGTGCTTACGGTGCTCCACGCAGGCGGAAAGTTCGAAAAAGAAGCTTATCAATACTCAGGTGGACTTCATGGAGTAGGCGTATCGGTAGTTAACGCGCTATCAGAATGGTTAATCGTTGAAATCCATAGAGACGGAAGAGTTTATAAGCAAACCTACGAAAAAGGAAAACCGGTAACAACATTTACATGTGTCGGAGAAACACACAAAAGAGGAACAATAGTTACATTCAAACCGGACCCCGAAATTTTCGAAGTAACGGAATTCAGTTGGGACATACTTGCAAATCGATTAAGAGAACTGGCTTTTCTCAATAAAGGACTAAAAATAACTCTCATCGATGAAAGAGAAGAACCACCGAAAAAAGAGGTATTTTACTATGAAGGTGGCATCGTAGAGTTTGTTAAAAAGATAAATGAAAAAAAAGGACCTCTTTTCCCGGAGCCTATTTACATGGAAGGAGAGAAAAATAGCGTTATTGTAGAAGTTGCTCTCCAGTATAACTCCACGTATTCGGAACAGATTTTTAGCTTCGTGAACAATATCAACACAAGAGAAGGCGGAACACATGTATCAGGATTTAGAGCAGCCCTAACAAGAGCCATAACTAAATTCATTGACGAAAATAACCTGATACCTAAAAACACAAAAATTTCTATAACAGGAGACGATGTAAGAGAAGGGCTTGTTGCTGTTATTTCAGTTAAAGTTCCAAACCCTCAGTTTGAAGGCCAAACAAAGGCCAAGCTTGGAAATTCTGAAGTTAAACCTATTGTAACATCTGTCGTTTACGAAAAGCTTACGGCGTTCCTGAACGAAAGGCCCGATATTGGAAGAAAGATAGCAGAAAAGGTAATAACAGCAGCAAGAGCAAGAGAAGCAGCAAAAAGAGCAAGAGAAATGACTCGCAGGAAAAGTGCTCTCGAAGAATTTTCCCTTCCCGGAAAACTTGCAGACTGTTCAGAGAGAGAGCCAGAAAAGACAGAACTTTATCTTGTTGAGGGAGACTCTGCCGGAGGAAGTGCAAAACAGGGAAGAGACAGAAGATTTCAGGCTATCCTGCCCCTCAAAGGTAAAATTATAAACGTAGAAAAGGCAAGAATAGAAAAAGTCCTATCTAATGATGAAATTAAAACAATAATAACGGCTCTCGGAACAGGGGTCGGAAGTCACTTTGACATATCAAAACTCCGCTACCACAAAATCATAATAATGACAGACGCCGACGTTGATGGCGCTCACATCAGAACACTTCTTTTAACATTCTTCTTCCGCCAATTTCCTGAAATTGTCGAAAAAGGATACCTTTACATAGCACAGCCTCCCCTTTACAGGGTGAAAAAGGGCAAGAAAGAGATGTATATAAAGTCAGATGCGGAACTTGAAAAGGTTGTTGCTGACTTTGCCCTTGACACTTTAACCCTCCTTGACGGCAAAGGAAATAAAATAGAAAAAGAAAAAGGTTTGAAAATTGTTGAAGAGATAAGAAAACTTAACGAAATCATTTCCATCCTTTCAAGAAAAAGAAACAGAGAAATCGTAAACGCACTTCTAAGAGTCCACGCAGACTATAAAGACCTATACGACAGAAAAAAAACAGAGAATCTCGTTAAGAAAATCAGGGAAAATCTGCCCGATTCGTTGAAAGAAAGTGAGATAAAAATCAAAGAAAACAAAGACTCCTGTTGCTATTTTATCGAAATAGAAATACCTTTTGATAATTACCTCACGAAAACCATCATTGTTGACGAAAAACTTTTAATTTCTGACCTTTTCAAAAGGGCAAAAGGATTAAAAACTAAGATAAGAGAATATCTTGGCCAACCGCCTTACAGGTTGAAAAAGAAAAACGAAACTCTGGAATTTGAAACAATAGACGAACTCTACAACTTTATACTGAAAACAGGTAAAGAGGGAATTTACATTCAGCGCTACAAAGGTCTTGGAGAGATGAATCCCGACCAACTCTGGGAAACTACAATGAATCCTGAAAACAGAACGCTCCTTAAAGTATCGGTAGAAGATGCAGTCAACGCTGACGAAATATTCACAGTATTAATGGGAGATAAAGTAGAACCAAGAAGAGAATTTATCCAGAAATTCGCAAAAGAAGTCAGAAATCTTGACATATAAAGTGAGCGCTCTGCTCACTTTTTCTTTTTCTTTTTCTTTTTATTGCTAAAAAACCTTAAAACAGAAAAGGTAACACTGAACGTTTCAAGAAAAGAATCAACCGTATTTCTTAAAGATTCCACTGTCTCTTTAACAACATCAACCGTATCCTTAACAGTATCAGCCACTTCTGAAACTTCAGGCTCTGTCCTCTCAAGGAATTCACTCAATCTTTTAAGAAAAGAATAGACACCAAATGCCATAACAACGATTGAAATAGTAATAAAAACCATACAAACAGCTATAATAACGAGAGAAACAGACTCTACACTCATAACACCTCTCCCTTACGTAACTTGCTATTATTTTACCACTTATTATATTTAATAATGAGTAGTATTTGAAAATAAGGATAGATAGTTGCAAATTATTAATGCTTAATGTTATATATTAGCAGCAAGCATTGACTCAGAAATCCAAAAGTTATATTATTAGGTTTAACAAACTTTTAACGGCAATTTACTATGCGATTTAGCAAGAAATTTCAGATAAAAGGAGTATCCAATGAAAAATATAGAAACTATGATTGAAAACTTCAAGAAGATTGCACGCTCTAAAGGTATGAAAATCACTCCACAAAGAGTGGCAATTTACAGAGAACTAGTAAGCAGACACGACCATCCTTCGGCAGAGGACATCTACGACGCACTAAAAGGAAAATTTGCGGGAATATCTCTTGCAACAGTTTATAGAACACTTACAAGCCTGGAAAACGCAGGCCTTGCAATGAAAGTTGCAACGGTTAACGGTGTTGCAAGGTTTGACGGTAAAATAACACCCCACAGCCATTTCATCTGTAAAGTATGCGGTAGAGTAATCGACATAGACTGTGAAGTTAATGTAGAAACAGAAAAACTCAAAAAATACAATTTCAGCGTTGAAAAGTGTGAAATTATCTACTACGGTGTCTGCGACAAGTGTCAAAACTAATGTGGGCGACTTTTCCTGTCGCCCTTTTAACATTTTCTCCCCCTTCCTTCTATTTGATAGAATAACTTCAAGAAATTCTATTAAGGTGAAAGAATGAAATATAAACTATTTATGGATCCTGTTTATGACGAATTTGTAATGATAGAAAAAGGGGGAGCAGGTGAAAATATAATCAATTCTTCTCTTATGCAACGTTTAAGATACATAAGGCAACTCGGTCCATGCTACTTTGTCTATCCTGGAGCAGAACACACCCGATTTCAACATTCCCTTGGTGTCTACTGGCTTGTAACAAAAGCTTTTGGATTTTTAGAAAAGAAAGGCTACTCTGTTGATGAAAATTTAAAATTCAACGTAAAAATTGCAGCTTTAACTCACGACCTCGGACACTCTCCATACTCTCACGCCCTTGAGAGAAAAATAGTTCCTTACAGTCACGAAGAATTAACACTTAAAGCTCTTGAAATGCTTGAATCAGAAGAAGTTTTAGAAAGCTCTACCGTTGAAAAAGTAAAGAAAATTATAAAAAAAGAGTTTTCTATTCCTTTCGGGCATCAACTCATATCAAGTCAGCTTGACTGCGACAGACTGGACTATTTGAAAAGAGACGCCTTTCACACAGGCGTTAGCTTTGGAAAAGTTGACGTTAACAGAATACTTGCGTCTATTGAGATTGATAACAGTAATCTTGTATGGAATTACAAAGGCTTCAACGCCCTTGAATCTTACGTCATGTCACGTTACCAGATGTATTGGACAGTTTACTTCCATCCTGTAAACATAGCGGCACAGGTGCTTCTCCAAAAAATGTTAAAACGACTGAGACATTTGCTATCAGACAGTTCATCAGTTGAAATGGATTCTTTACTAAAAGAGACAATAAAAACAAAAAGCGTTGAAAAGTTTTTTATGCTAACAGATGCTTCAATAATCTCTTCCGTATATCAATTTACATTATCAAAAGATTTTGTCCTGCAGGATTTAAGCAAAAGGTTTGTCAAAAGATCCTTTTTCAGAGCAATAGAAATTGAAAGCCCGCAAATCGTTCTCAAAGCAAGGGAAAAACTGATAAAAGAAGGTTTTGACCCTGAATACTACATGGACGTGATAGAACCTTCAAAGGTTGCGTATTCCTACTATTCACCAGAAAAACTTGACGCAATACTTGTAAAAATGAACGGTAAAATAGAAGAGGTATCAAACATTGCACCGACAGATGCCCTTAAAGCTCTATCCCGCCGTGTCAAAAAAGCTCTGCTTTTCATTCCACCGGAAGTAGAACTGAAATCATTACAATAAATAGTCAAGAGGAATTATTCCGCCCTTACAGATAGAGCTTCTGATAGGTGTTTTTCCACTCAGAAGACCCGTAAAGTGAGGGATAGCTAACCTGAAAATTGGCTCCAGGAAATATCTTCTTGAGAGATTCATAGTAAGTATTACCTTCTTATATGGATGTTTTCCTCAGGATACATCTCCCTTTCTTCCAAAATGGGCCTTTCAAAAGTTGTTTTGTAAATTCTTATAGTATCTCTTACCCTCATGAATTTCCTTTCGAAAATCTCATGAGAAAGTTTTGTATCTCTCATGGTAACCTTCTCCTTTAGAAGTTTTTTTGACTTCTAAAATCTATGGAGAAAGTTGCTTCTGGAATCTTAGTAAAACATAATTGATGGAATACTACCGCAGCAAATTTAAATAAAATTAACCAGACCAGCAATATCAAAACATCTGAAACTGTTCTTAAAAACCTCTCAAAATAGAAAAGGGGGCTTTAAAGCCCCCTTTAAATTATTGGAACCACAATTTTACTTTGCCCTGGCTTCTTCTGTTTTTTCAGACTCTTTAGCCTTTTCACAATACTGCCATGTAATCTTTCTGTATTCTTTTCTACCTGTTCCAGCAGGTATGAGCCTTCCAATAATAACGTTCTCTTTAAGGCCTCTGAGATAATCTCTCTTACCTCTAACCGCTGCTTCGGAAAGAACCCTTGTTGTCTCCTGGAAAGAAGCAGCAGAGATAAAGCTTTCCGTAGAAAGGGCTGCCTTTGTTATACCCGTAAGAACAGGCTTGGCTTTAGGTGGACGCTTACCTTCCTCAAAAAGCTTCTTTCTTACTCTTTCAAACTCTTCTCTGTCAACTATCTCTTCAACAAGGAAATTACTGTCGCCAGCGTCCTCTATCTTAACCTTTCTGAGCATTCTTTTGATAATCACTTCAAAATGTTTATCGTTAATTTCAACACCCTGAGCACGGTAAACGGATTGTACCTCGTCAAGGAGAAATCTCTCAACAGCCCTTTCACCCATGATGGCAAGTATATCATGAGGATTAAGCTGACCGTCCGTTAGAGGCTCACCAGCTTTAACATAATCTCCCGTTCTCACATAGATATACTTACCTTTCGGAACTTCATATTCCCTCTTAACACCTGTTTCAGGATTGAGAATCGTTATCTTCTTCTTGGCTCTTTCCGTTTCAACGTAAACCTTACCATCAATTTCAGCAAGAATAGCCGCATCTTTTGGCTTTCTCGCTTCAAGAAGTTCCGCAACTCTCGGCAGACCTCCAGTAATATCCTTTGTTCCGCCAATCTTTCTCGGAAGTCTTGCTAAAGGCGTTCCAATCGTTACCTTCTCACCTTCATGAACCATTATACGAGAACCTACAGGCAGAGGATAGAAGTCAACAACTTCACCGTTTTCATCAACTATCTCAATTGTCGGCTCATATGGAAGGGTTCTGTATTCAAGCACAACAGGCTCATTTTCAGATACGGTAACACCGGGGATAATATCTTTGTATCTGATTATCCCAGATTTAAGAGCAAGAATAGGCACAGCAAGAGGATCCCATTCAACAAGTATTGTACCGGGCTTAACCTTCTGTCCGTCTTTAACCCTCAGGTAAGAAGCGTAAGGAATGTCATACCTTTCAAGGTGCTTACCTGTCTTTTCATCAATAACAGCAATTTTTCCAGCTCTGTTGATAACAATAACATTACCTTCCGTATCGGTAATTGTGTTAACGTCAAAAATTCTAACTATACCTTCATGCTTGGCTTTATATTCGGACTCTTCGGCACCACGCATAGCAATACCACCAATATGGAAGGTACGCATGGTAAGCTGAGTTCCCGGTTCACCAATTGACTGGGCAGCAATAATCCCCACAGATTCTCCTAACTGAACTGGCCTTCTCCTCGCAAGGTCTCTTCCATAACACTTAGCACAAACACCAAATGGTGCTTTACAGGTCATAACAGATCTAATCTTAACCTTATCTATACCAAGATTTTCAATCCTCTGTGCCATTTCATCTGAAATCTCTTCATTCTTACGGACCAAAATTTCACCGGTTATAGGATCCGCTATATCTTCAGCAGCATATCTTCCTGCAATCCTTTTGGCAAGAGGAATGATAATCTCACCTGCTTCCATAAGGGCAGAAATTTCAATACCGTCATCACAGCCGCAATCTTCCATAGTTACGATAATATCCTGAGCAACATCAGCAAGTCTCCTTGTCAGGTAACCAGCGTCAGCGGTTTTAAGAGCAGTATCAGCAAGACCTTTTCTTGCACCATGAGTTGAGATAAAGTACTCAAGAACTGTCAAACCTTCACGGAAACTTGAAATGATAGGTGTTTCAATAATTTCACCTGAAGGCTTGGCCATAAGACCCCTCAAACCTGCAAGCTGACGAATCTGCTGCTGGCTACCCCGGGCACCAGAAGCAAGCATCATGTAAACCGGATTAAATGTTCCATCATTAGGAAGCCTTCCACGGCTGTCAATATCGTGGGTTTTCATATATTCCATCATATCCTTTGTTATCTGTTCTGTAACCCTTGTCCATATATCAACAATCTTGTTGTATCTTTCATCTTTAGAGAGAAGGCCTTTTCTGTAACCTTCTTCTATCATTTCAACTTCTCTTTTCGCCTTTTCAACAAGTTCTTTCTTGGTTGGAGGAATGTGAAGATCGTCTATACCGATTGAAAGACCGCCGAGGGTTGCCATTAGGAATCCATTTTCCTTTAACCTGTCAAGCATATCAACGGTAACTTCATTACCATACTTTTTATGAATATCGGCAATCATCGCAGCAATGGCTTTTTTACTCATTACCTTGTTAATATAAGGATAATCTTCCGGAAGAAGCAGGTTAAACTTTATCCTTCCGGCCGTCGTTTCAATAATTTCAGGTCTACCTGTTTCGCTCTTGTGAACAGGAATTCTCACCTTAATCTTTGCGTGAAGATCTATTAATCCAAGATCAAAAGCTCTAAGTGCTTCGTTGAAATCAGAAAATATCTTTCCTTCACCTTTAGCATCTTTCTTTTCAAGTGTAATGTAGTAAAGACCAAGAACCATATCCTGAGAAGGAACGGCAAGAGGTTTTCCGTGAGCCGGTGAAAGAATGTTTTGAGTTGAAAGCATAAGTGTGTAGGCTTCAAGCTGTGCTTCAAGAGAAAGAGGAACATGAACGGCCATCTGGTCACCGTCAAAGTCAGCGTTAAATGCCGCACAAACGAGAGGATGAAGCTTGATAGCCTTACCTTCAACAAGTATCGGTTCAAATGCCTGAACAGAGACTCTGTGCAGTGTCGGAGCACGGTTTAGAAGAACTGGATGTTCTTTAATAACTTCTTCAAGGCATTCCCATACTACCGGATCCTGCCTTTCAACCATTTTCTTGGCTTGCTTGACCGTGTTAGCGTAACCTTTTTCTTCAAGTCTTCTGTATATAAAAGGTTTAAAGAGTTCAAGTGCCATAATTTTAGGAAGACCGCACTGGTGCATCTTAAGGTCAGGACCGATAACGATAACGGCACGACCTGAGTAATCAACCCTTTTACCTAAAAGGTTTTGTCTGAATCTTCCCTGCTTTCCTCTCAAAACATCTGAAAGAGACTTAAGAGGATGCCCTTTTGAACTTCTTACAGGCCTTCCTCTTCTTCCATTATCTATAAGAGTGTCAACCGCTTCCTGAAGCATTCTCTTTTCGTTTCTAATGATAATATCAGGAGCGTCAAGCTCTATAAGTCTTTTAAGACGGTTATTCCTGTTAATAACCCTTCTGTAAAGATCGTTAAGGTCAGAAGTCGCAAACCTGCCACCTTCAAGAGGAACCAGAGGCCTTAATTCCGGCGGAAGAACAGGAAGAACCTCAAGAACCATCCATTCAGGCTTGTTATCGCTTTCTATGAAAGCTTCTACAAGTCTTAATCTTTTAACCAGCTTTTTAAGTTTAGCTTCTGTTGTATCTTTTCTTGTAGCCCTTCTAATTTCTTCCTTTACAAGCTCTTTGCTCTGAATTTTTCCAAGCTCAACAAGGTAATCTACATACCAGTCAAGGGCTTTTCCACCTTTTTCAACTTTCAACGTACATGTTTCTGAAATTTTCTTAAAGTCTTCGTAAGGAATAATCTGTCCCTTTTCAAGGTTGCTATCTCCAGGCTCAACTACAACAACAAGTGTCTTCTTAACAATACCAATAATGGTGTCTTCTGAAAGACCGGTGTAGTAAGAGATTGTCTCAACTGCCGCCTTAAATACGTTTGGCAGTCTCTTCTGAAGATCACTGTTTATTCCGTCAATCTCACCGGAATACATCCTTATCTCTTCGCGAAGCTCTTCAGCAAGGTCTTCAAGGTTTACCCTTTTGAGAGCTTCTTTTATAGCTTCGGCACCGATACCTACTTCAAAAGCATCCTCTCCAAGTTCTTCTATTTTTTCTCTATACTCTTCTTCCGTTAATATCTGAAACTGTTTGAGACCTGTTTCTTCTTCATCTCCAGGATCAAGAACAATATAGCTTTCAAAGTAAACAACCCTCTCAACTTCTCTTACGGAAAGCCCTAAAAGGGCACCTATTTTACTCGGGACAGACTTTACGTACCAGATGTGTGTACATGGAGCTGCAAGCTCTATATGACCAAACCTTCTTCTTCTTTCTCTCGAAAGAGTAACTTCAACACCACATCTATCACAAATTACACCTTTATATTTAGAACCTCTATATTTTCCACACAGACATTCCCAATCTCTTATAGGTCCAAATATTCTCGCACAGAAAAGGCCGTCCTTCTCTGGCTTTAATGTCCTGTAATTAAGTGTTTCCGGCAGCTTTACCTCACCGTATGACCATTCTTTAATCTTCTCAGGTGAAGCAAGGCCTATCTCTATTGCATCAAAATCAAAGGTTTTAGGTTCTTCTGAAAAGATAATCTCTTTCACTACAGCTCCTCCTATAAAGGATTCTTTACATTAAAGGGGGCAGACCCCCAAACTGTCACTCTTCTTCTTTTTCTTCAAATAGTTTTTCGGCCTCGCTCTTCTCAGGCTCTGATTCTTCTATCTGCTTGATGAACTTAACATCAAGAGCAAGTGCTTTAAGTTCTCTAACAAGAACGTTAAATGATTCAGGAAGCCCAGGTTCAAACGTGTACTTACCTTTTACAATAGATTCGTAAACTCTTGACCTTCCTTCAACATCGTCAGATTTAACCGTAAGCATCTCCTGAAGTGTATAAGCAGCACCATAAGCTTCAAGTGCCCAGACTTCCATCTCTCCGAATCTCTGACCACCAAACTGTGCCTTACCGCCGAGCGGTTGTTGAGTGATGAGTGAATAAGGACCCGTTGAACGGGCATGAATTTTATCATCAGCAAGGTGAATCAGCTTGAGCATATACATGTAACCAACAGTAACATCCTGATCAAACGGCTCTCCAGTTAAGCCATCGTAAACTGTAAGTCTTCCCGTTTCAGGAAGCCCTGCGAGTTTAAGAAGTCTTTTAATTTCCTTCTCTTTGGCACCCATGAAAATCGGAGATTCGAAGTTAATACCTTTTGAAAGTTTTTTGGCAACTTCTCTCAATTCATCATCGGAAAGCGAATCGATAAGCTTGCTTATGTTTTCATCGTCGTAGATAGCCTTTATCTCTTCCCTAACAAGGTCAAGTCCGACTTTCATAAGCTTTTCAATTTTCTTACCGAGCTCTTTAGCAGCAAGCCCAAGGTGAACTTCAAGAATCTGCCCGACGTTCATACGAGACGGAACACCAAGAGGGTTAAGGGTAATATCAATTGGTGTGCCATCTTCAAGGAAAGGCATATCTTCAACAGGTCTTATCTGAGAAACAACACCCTTGTTTCCGTGACGACCTGACATTTTATCACCAATTGTAAGCTTACGCTTGGTTGCTACATAAACTTTAACTACTTTGTTCACACCAGCAGGAAGATCATGGCCCACTTCAAGAGCGGCTTTCTTCTCTTCATAAATATTCTCAATAAGAGCAATCTTATCAACAGCTTTGATCCTTATCTCTTTAAGCTTCTTCTCAACTTCAGCATCATCTATGATTGAGGGCTTACGAAGAGCAAAGAAAACAACATCGCTAACTTTATCTTCGCTTATCTTTTCACCGGCAGCAACAAGAAGATTTCCGTTAGCGTCGTAAACGTCTTCCTTAACAGCCTTTCCAACGATAAGTTCCGCAGCTCTTCTGTCTCTGTCTGCCTTAACAAGGCCTATCTCTTCCTGTTTAGCTCTTTCAAGTTTTGCTTTCTCTTCACTTTCTATAAGCTGTGTTCTAATGTCTTTCTTTTCTCCCTTCCTTGAGAGAATCTTTACATCAATAACAACACCTTCGACACCGTGAGGAACATAAAGTGAAGAATCTTTAACACCTTTTGCCTTCTCACCAAAAATAGCCTGGAGCAGTTTCTCTTCAGGCGTTAGAACCTGTTCTCCCTTTGGAGTAACCTTTCCAACTAAGATGTCACCGGGTTTTACGTAGGTTCCGATTCTTACAATTCCTGATTCATCAAGATTCTTAAGCAAAGATTCAGGAACGCCTGGAATATCTCTTGTTATCTCTTCCCTTCCAAGCTTTGTTTCTACCGCTTCACACTCAAGTTCCTGTATATGGATTGATGTATAAACATCATCTTTCAAAAGTCTCTCACTAACAAGAATGGCATCTTCGAAGTTGTAACCGCGCCATGGCATAAATGCAATAAGAACGTTCTTACCGAGGGCAAGTTCACCATTATCCATTGAAGGGCCATCTGCGATTATTTCGCCTTTTTCAACCCTTTGACCTTTTTTAACAATAGGTCTCTGGTTAAAGCAAGTTTTCTGGTTTGACTTCTTAAATTTTTTAAGCTCATAAACGTCAAAACCTGTATCAACAGAAAGTCCACCTTCTGTTATCTCTTCCGGATCAACTTTTATGATTATCTTATCAGCAGTCACGCTTTCAACGATACCTGAACGCTTTGCAACAACAGCATTTCTACTGTAAAGAGCAACTGGTTTTTCCATTCCTGTTGCAACAAACGGCGCCTCTGTTTTAACTAAAGGAACAGCTTGACGCTGCATGTTTGAACCCATGAGGGCACGGTTGGCGTCATCGTGTTCGAGGAACGGAATGAGAGAAGCTGATACTGAAAATACCTGCTTAGGTGAAACGTCCATAAACTGAACTTCTTCTTTCTTTACAAGTTTGAATTCAGCTTTGTGCCTTGCCATTACCATATCAGAAGTAAGGTTTCCTTCCTCATCAACAGGAGCGTTAGCCTGAGCGATAATATAGTTTTCCTCTTCATCAGCTGTCATGTAAACAATCTCATCAGTAACTTTTCCATTAACAACCTTTCTGTAGGGCGTCTCAAGAAAGCCAAGCCAGTTAATCTTCCCATAAGTGGTAAGAGAGTTAATGAGACCGATATTCTGACCTTCTGGTGTTTCAATTGGACAGATACGACCGTAGTGGGATGGATGAACGTCACGCACTTCAAATCCAGCTCTCTCTCTTGTAAGACCACCAGGACCAAGTGCTGAAAGACGTCTCTTATGCGTTGTCTCTGAAAGCGGGTTCGTTTGATCCATAAACTGGCACAGCTGTGTAAGGTTGAAGAACTCGTTTAGAGGATTAAGTGCCGTCCTTGGATTTATAAGATCCTGAGGCATAACAGACTCAACATCAGCAACACCAAGCTTTTCCCTTACAGCCTTTTCAAGCTTGAAAAGACCTGATTTAAAGGCTATCTCAGCAAGTTCGCCAACGCCTCTAACCCTTCTGTTACCAAGGTGGTCAATATCATCGTAACCTCTAATTCCAGCGTGAACCTCAAGTAATGCCTTTACAGTGCCTACAATATCAGCTTTGTGAAGAAGTCTTCCAGACTCATCGTAATCAGGCTCAACCGCTATCTTATCAACGTTGGAGAGCTCTAAAAGTTTAATTGCAACTTCTCTATCAAGGAATGTTCCTTTTGTTATAACAATGTCACCATCTTCGTTTTTAATGTCTTCAGCAATTATGAGAGGCGGAAGCCAATCAATAGAAGTGAGATCTTCTTTTGTTATCTCTTTAAGTTTTTCCTGAGGATAAACCTTTTCGTTAATCTTTGCCCTACCAACCCTTGAAAGGTCGTAGTGCTTGGTACTAAAGAACATAGTTTCAAATAGCCTTTTAGCACCTTCAACGGTAGCCGTATCACCAGGTCTAACCTTTCTAAAAATCTCAACGTAAGCAGCAATAAGGGGATCGTCTATCTTTTCTCTAACTCTGTCTTTCTTCTCTTTTCTTAAAGTGTTAATAATAACAGCACCGTAAGGCTTTGCTTTTCTGTGAACTGCCTTAAACTCGGCACCTTCAGGAAGTTTCCTTGAACTTGTTGAAAGTTCCTCATAAGCTTCTTGAATGACTTCACCTGTTTCAGGATCTATTAAATCTTCAATTAGGTAGTATCCAAGCATCTCTTCACTGGACTTAACGTTACCTTTTTCATCTACTATTTCACCGTTTACAATTTTAAATTTCTCTATAACGTCACCGTAGAAGATATCTATAATTTGTTCATCCGTTCTTACGCCAAAGGCTCTTAAAAGATACGTTCCAAGAAATCTTCTCTTTCTGTCTATCTTAACGTAGAGAACTTCGTTGTGAGGAATTTCAAACTCTATCCATGACCCCATTGCGGGGATTATGCTTGCAATATCAATAATCCTTGCAACCGTTGTCGTTTTAGAAACTTCATTTTTAAAGAAAAGACCAGGAGATCTATGAAGCTGGCTGACAACAACTTTTTGAGTACCATTAATAATGAACGTTCCTCTCTCTGTCATGAGAGGAATTTCACCAAAATACATCTTGTTTTCTTTTATAATTGGAGCTATTTTTTCGCCGGTTCTTGGATCTTTCTGCCACACGTGAAGCTCAAAAAGAACCCTTAAAGGTGCGGTGTAAGAGATACCTCTTTCTATGCATTCGTCAGGAGTGTATTTTGGCCTAAATACAACTTCCATTCCACAGTTAGGACATACGACTCCTTTTCCACCAAGCCCCTGATATTTTCCACATTTACAGTACCAATCACCTATTTCATAGCCTTTATAGTGAATTTCAACACCAGACGCCTCATCAACTATTGGAAACGCCTGTCTAAAAGCCGATTCAAGTCCGGTATTTTCCCTCTTCTCAGGATGCTTATTGAGCTGCAGAAATCTTTCATAGGATTCAAAAGGAAATTCAAGAAGATCTGGAATTGGAAGAACTTCTTTTTTTCTTGCGAAAGTTTTTCTTGGGAGGGATTTTTCTAATTTGATGCCTGTTGCCTTTTTGACTGCTTGTGTTCTACTCATACTGCACCCTCTTTTTTGGTTTTTAAAATAGGATAAGGGTGGTTGTCCATCTGACAACCACCCGCCGAAAAAGGTAATTTATTGTCTGATATGCAAATTTTCAATATGTTACTTAATTTCTACCTCTGCTCCAGCTTCTTCAAGCTTTTTGGCAATTTCTTCAGCTTCTTCTTTGGATACACCTTCTTTCACTGGGCTTGGGGCACCGTCAACGAGAGCTTTTGCTTCTTTAAGTCCAAGACCTGTAATTTCCCTAACAACCTTGATAACCTGAATCTTTTTAGCGCCAGCATTCTTGAGAATAACGTCAAATTCTGTCTTCTCAGCTGCAGCAGCTTCACCTGCACCACCTGCAGCAACAGGACCAGCAGCAACAACAGGCATATCAGATACACCAAACTTTTCCTTGATGAGGTTGATGAGCTCTACAAGCTCAAGTACTGTCATGTTTTCAATTGCTTCTACTATTTGCTCTTTTGTGATTTCAGCCATTCTTTACCTCCCTATAAATTAAGCTGTTTCTTTCTCGCTTTTTACATTTTCAAGCACAAAGACAAGTTTCTGGAAGAGATTTTCCAGAGACCATGCTATTGCATTTACCGGATACTTCAATGCAAAAGCAAGCTGACCAAGAAGCTCTTCCCTTGAAGGGACAGAAGCAAGAGCCTTAAGTTGTTCATAATCAGCAACCTTACCCTCGATAACAGCCGCTTTAAACTTAAGCTTCTCATCTTCTTCAATAAATTTTTTAAGTGCTTTTGCAGCTGCTACAATATCACCAAAGGCAAAAGCAATACCAGTGGGACCGACAAACTTGTCTGCAATCTGCTCAACTGGTGTTCCAGGATAAGCTTTTCTCATAAGAGTGTTCTTAACCACCCTGTACTCAGCACCAGCTTCTCTAAGAACTCTTCTAAGGGCATTACTTTCTGCCACTGTCATGCCTTGAAAGTCTGTAAGAACGACAAGAGGTGCTTTTTCAAACTTTTCCTTCAATTCTTCAATGATAACTGCTTTATCTTTTCTCGTTTTCAAAGGAGCTACCTCCTCAAGGTTTTAAAAGACTTAAAAGGCGGGGTTGTAGAGGGAGGGGCAAGTTGAAATGGAAAGAAACAGCTCTCCTCCGGTCTCAGCAGGCTGTCCTTTTAGGACATTTAAGCTCACGCACCTACCCTCTACGACCGCCACACTGTCAGGTGTAATTATATGTACTGTTTCTACATTGTCAAGAAAAAAATCAATGTTTATGACTCAAATATAGAGCTCCAGAAATGGCAAATATCGAGACGGCAAGCACCAAAAGCTCAAGGGGCGTTTTATAAACAATATGCAGAGCATATTTAAAAAATGTAACAATAAGCACCATCAAAACTACTTTCGCAAGTTTTTCTTTTAAATCGTCAAGTGATTCTATATTAAGGAGCTTTACATTATCTGAATTAATGGCAGAATCAATTTTACTAACATATAGTTCATAAAGACCGAGAGAAAAAATTATCATCACCGTAGCTATAAGATAAATATCAACTGCTGTGATAATGTTTTCTATCGCATACTTGTAAAAATTCTTATCGTAAGCTACAAGGGAAGACATAGTTTTGATAAAAACTTTCATTATCTTATCAGTACCCACTATAAAAAGAGAAAATGAAGCAAATATCGACGGAATAACTGCCAGAATGACCAGAAATCTACTATACCACAACCCTTTTTCAAATATTCTTTCAATAACGGTTGCACTTTTATTACGCATAAAATAACTCCTTGTTAAACAATATCAAAAAGCTGAGCTTCCCTTTTCATAAGTCTGTTAAACAGGGTATCCCAGAAGTAATTAGAAGATTTTCTGATAGCAGCATTCACGTTTGAATTGTAGAACTTTTCGGAATCCTCAAGCTCTCCGCCTAAAAGCTCAAAAAGAGTATCCTCTTTGAGGGCTTTATCTATTTTATCCTGATTGTAAAGAAAGAAATCAGCTACAACTGTTCTTGCAAGTCTTTCAGCTTTTCTCAAATCTTCTTGCATCCTTTCCTCCTCCTATAACCTTGGTACCATTTTACTATATTTCTTCTTTCTCGGTAAATGTGTGAATTCCACATTCCAGCTTTTTCTTACCTGTCCATCTACCAGAACGTTCGTCGTCGGAAATCGGAAGAGAGGTGCAAGGAACACATCCAAAAGATGTATAACCTTTGTCATATAATGGATTATACGGAAGTTTATTCTTAAAAACATAATTCCAAACTTTTTTTCTATCCCAATCGGCAAGAGGTGCCAATTTCGTTATTCGCTTTCCAGAGGGAAGTCTGTGTATTTCCACTTTTCTCAGATTCTTCCTGGTAGGTGATTGATCTCTTCGCATTCCTGTAATCCAGAGATCAACTCCATCTTCAAGGAATTTATCAAGTGGAGCAACTTTCCTTAAGCTACAGCAAAGATCAGGATCACGATTCCAGAGCTCTTTTCCATACTTCTTATCCTGTTCTTCAAGAGAAAGTGCAGGCTTAACAAAAATAAGATTAATGTTCCATTTGCCTTTTAAATATTCTGCAAACTCGTAAGTCTCTTTAAATAGAAGACCTGTATCAATAAGGACTACTTCTATATCAGGTTTAATTTTTAAAGCCATGCTAAGAATAACCACACTATTAATACTGAACGAAGAAGTAATTATAGGACGAGAAGCCGGAAGAATAAATTTTTCAAGCAACCTCTGGGGAGAATAAGATTCATAATCTTTCACTGCAACCTCACAAGATAATTATCGGTTACAGTATAAATTAACCCTTATCCCGCCGTTAGAAAAGCTAAGAATTTTTTTACACTTTATTCCAGTAGCTGAAACAAGCCTGTTAGAAGGAGCAAGAAAACCGACTTTATAGCCCAAAAAAGATTTCTTTAGCCAATCCCCGAATTCTTTATAAATCTTTTCAGCATTCACTTTTATTCTTTTACCGTAAGGTGGATTAGTAATAACATAAACAAGGGGCATGATTTTACCCTTAGGTAAAGAAGCCACTTTTAAAAAAATCTCTACCCCTGCCGCTTCAGCGTTATTTACTGCAGCTTTTATTGCGTGCTCTGATATATCAAAACCATAAACTTCCGGAAAATCCTTTATACTTTCTCTTGCATTTTCCAGAATTTGATTCCATAGTGATCCATCAAAATTTTTCCATTTCATAAATGCAAATTCTCTGTTAAGTCCCGGCGGTATATTTGCACTTATCAAAGCAGCTTCTATCGGAATTGTTCCTGAACCGCAAAAAGGATCTATTAAAGGTGTTTTTCTATCCCAGCCTGAAGCAAGAATCATAGCAGAAGCAAGCGTTTCTCTAAGCGGTGCTTCCGTTTCAACAACCCTGTATCCTCTTTTATGTAAAGATGCACCAGAACTGTTAACACTTATCGTGCAAAAATCGTTCTCAATTCTTACAATAATAGATGTCCCTTCATCCTCAAACTTTGCCTCTTCAAGCTGATGTTTTAACCTATGATGGATACCTTTTAAGATTCTCTCAGCAACTGCCTTAGAATGGTAAAGCTTTGACTTTTTGCACGTTACCCTGACTTTGACTTTCTGAGGAAAAGGAAAATAGATATCCCATGGATACCTTGAAACCTTTTTAACAAGTTCTGAAAAAGTTGTAACCTTAAATGAAGCAACCCTGACAAGAATCCTGTTAGCTGTTCTCAACCAGAGGTTAGAAAGATAAAGTTCTCTTAAACCACCTTTAAATTCAACGCCTCCGGGAACAACTTTTCCTTCTATGCCTAAATCTTCAAGCTCTGAAAGTGTAATCTCTTCTATTCCCGGCTGAGAAACGGCAAAAAGTTTAAAAACTGTTCTACTTTCCATTGTTAAGCGTCCAGTGAACAATTCCTATCACTTCAACAATCGCATAAATAAGTGAACTTGTTAATATTCCATACTGTTTCGTTTTATAGGCATAAATTGCGTAAAGCGTTGACGCACAAAGTGCAACCATAAAGCCTATGTTAGGATAACCAAGAGCTGTAATAAAAAGTCCCGAAACACCGAACACGGATGCAACTATCTCAAGAATTTTCTGTCCCTTCGTCCTTTCCATGAAAAAAACCTCAAATAAGATTTGCAAAGGGAAATTTAGGTTAAATTCCTGATAAGGCAAACAGCGTATAAGCTATAATTTCTATAAATGGATATTGAGGTACAACATGGCTGCTGAAGAACATCACAGAGTGGAGTTTTTGTTAGAGATATTGAAAATTTTGCTTCAGAGCAGAAATTTCATCAAAACAAGAGACATTCATGAACAACTGTTTGCCAGAGGTATCCTATCCGACACAAACCCTGCAGGAAAAGATAGAAGAAAATTAAACAGAGCCCTTCAATTTCTCGAAAACATAGGATACGCCGAATCAAAATATCCGGAAATAAAAGGAAGAAAGTCCCAGGAATGGCGGGCAAATCAGCGGGCATTTCCAGTTTTAACATCCATAACGGAAGAAGAACTGACATCGCTGCTTACCTTCAGCAGCTTTATCCCGGAAAATTACAAAAACCTTGAAATATTCAAACCGTTTGTTAACTTGATAAAACGCCTCCGAAAGGAATTTAACAGAGAAAAGCTGGAACGTATAGAATTTTCTTTTGTTTACGAACCTCAATTTCTTGAAAAATTTGTAGATATTAATCAAAAAGAGTTAAATATGATATATCATGCAATAATAGAAGGAAAATCGCTCATCGTAAGCTACAAAGGCTCCGATTTTTTTAAAATTCAACCGTTAAAAGTATTTGTCTATAACGGCATAATGTACCTATGTGCACTCATCGAAAACAAAACCTTCAGAACGTTTCACATTTCAGGGTTAAAAATCATAGACGAACATCCAGAAAAACCGGATAAATTCTTATCCCGCAAATTCCGAAAAACAACATTTCTGTTTGAAGAGGAAAAACCTTTCCTTTTCGGTGCAAAAGTTGCATTTAAAGAATCACTGAGCTTTTTCAAAAATCCCCTCCTATTTCCAACCCAATTCTATTTAAAAAAGGAGGAAGACAAACATTTTGAAGTATTCTTAGTAGGATTCACAGGATACCGATTTGCAAGCAGATTTTTAGTTGAGGAGATAATAGAAATAATCCCGCCTGATAAAAGAATAATTAAAGAAGCGAAAGAAAAAAAACTCGTCAAATGCCATCCTGAACTCAGTCACTCGTTAAAAGAAAACAGAAAACGATTTCAATCATTCTTGAAAACATTTGATACGCTCATAAAACAGAGGCAAAAGCTCATCAGCAGTATTGACTGTTTGTAATTTTCATCAGTTGAAAAATCAGTATGTTACGGCAACCATAAAATCTCTCCGTATTTAGTCATTTAATGTCCAATAATTTCTGTATCTTTTCAGATGAAATACTACTACAGGAGGAAAGGATGGGAGAAAAAAACGTAAAATCAGAGATCTACCTAAAAGAAACATTCCCCAGAAAACTATTTCTAATAAGAGAAAATGCCTCTAAAGTGCTTAAAAACCTTGTATTCTTAATAGAGCAGGAACATCCGGAATATGAAATCTACACGGGAGGGGTTATCTACAGAAACGATTCTACCATTAACAATATCTTTATCTTTAAAAATGATGAAGTTGTTGGAAACATAAGGATAGCATGGGATTCTTCTCTTTTTAACGAAAAATTTATTAAAGTCTATTTCTTCTACGCACCGACCGAAGAAAACAAACTCCTTATTACAAAAGTATGTGAAATATTAAGAACAGAAAGTTTAGATAAAACCCACATACACCTTCAAATCGACGCCAGCTGGCGTAGAACATTGGAATATTTTCTGGAAGCAGAAGAATTTTTAAATCCTCTAATAAGAGAGCTATTTTACGGTATCGACGCCGAACAACTGGCCGAATCTTTTCTCAAAGCTCCTCAGGGAATTTTAATACTCTTTGGAGAGCCGGGAACGGGAAAAAGCAAGCTAATCCAATATATCATCGGAAGAAGCCAACACATTTTGAATAAGAAAGTGAAAATCTTAATGCTAAAAGGAAAAAATGCTTTCAAATCCAACGCCGATGAAATAGATACCTACATCAATAACGACCTTGTAATACTTGACGATTTTGACTTTGTGTCTCTGACAAGAAACAATGAAGCCGTTTCCGACATAGTTTCAACAATACTTTCAGTAACAGACGGAGGTAGTGTACGATATTTTGTGTAAGCTTGAGAAATGGGATAACCTCCTGGGGAACACCCCACAAATACCAACCCCAGGAGGCAAAAATGGAACTACAGAAGATTTTACCAGACCTAGTTAAGGAAGTGGTAAAGCAAACCTTAGAGTCAATCATGACGGCTGAAAGAGAAGTGTTTCTTAAAGAACATGGAGGAACAAAGAACGGCTTTTACGTTAGAAACTTAGATACTGTTATCGGTAAGCTTGAAAATCTGAGAATTCCAAGAGATAGAGAGGGAAAATTCAGAACAAAGTTGATAGAACCTTATAGAAGAAGAGATATCAATCTTGAAGACTTAATACTTGGGATGTTTGCCTCTGGTATGAGTGCAAGAGCAGTAGCCCAGGCTCTTGAAAGCGTGTTTGAACTTAAATACTCACCCTCAACCATAAGCAAAATATCGCAGGTAACCTTAGAGGAAATA
>NZ_MOEN01000006.1 GCF_001968985.1 Desulfurobacterium indicum
TATCTCTTGGAATTCTCAGATTTTCAAGCTTACCGATAACAGTATCTAAGTTTCTAACGTAAAAGCCGTTCTTTGTTCCTCCATGTTCTTTAAGAAACACTTCTCTTTCAGCCGTCATGATTGACTCTAAGGTTTGCTTTACCACTTCCTTAACTAGGTCTGGTAAAATCTTCTGTAGTTCCATTTTTGCCTCCTGGGGTTGGTATTTGTGGGGTGTTCCCCAGGAGGTTATCCCATTTCTCAAGCTTACACAAAATATCGTACACTACCAAAACCGTTTCCCATTCTTGCTACTTTTTGTAGAATAAACCTTAGCAAACCTTATTCTCGTAAACTTATCTATCGCTGTGAACTGGTAAAAGGTTTTTCCGCACCAGTAGAGGTATTTGACGTCTATCAGGACGGTTCCGGGTTTGTCTGCTTTTAGTCCTCTTCTGGTGCGGTTCTTTTTTCCTCTTTCCTTCCTTTTCCTGTAGTTGTTTCTTTTCTTTCTGGTTCTCTCTATGAGCTTATGTCTTTTGAGAATTCTGTAAATTGTTGATGGTGAAATCTCTATTTGAAGGTGTTCTCTCATGAAGACTGAGATTTTTTCTTTGCTCCAGGTGAGGAATTTTGTCCTTATTGTGATTATGAGGTCTTCTATCTCTGGTGGTGTCTCAGGTTGTCTTACTCTGTGGGGCCTTCTATTTCTGTCTCTTAGTCCTTTTATTCCGTATCTTTTGTATCTGTTGAGCCATTTTTCAGGGTTTTTTTTGAATGTCGTATTTGTGTCTGATGTATGGAGGTATGTTACTTTGTATCTTTTTAACTGTTTCATCGGTGGACACCTCCTTCTTGTGGTGTTCAAATGTTATTGTAAGGTGTCCACCTTCTTTCTGAACTTCAACACTTTTAAAACTCGTCTTTAACGTCTTCATACTCTTTGTAGCTTTCGTCGGTTATTATGGAGTCTATAAACCGGTCGATGTCGTCTCTGTCAAGGAAAGTGGCTGTTAAAAGTCTCCCTGTAAACTTGCCGTTTTTGATTTCCCAGAACATATAAAAGTCTGGATATGCTTTTTTAAGTTCTTTGTATGCAACTCCGTATTTTGAGGGTTTTAGTGGATTCTGTTCAAGGTAAAAAAGAGAAGGAGAAACTATGATTCTGTAAAGTTCGGCTCCGGTTTTGGTTACTACTTTTTGCAGTCTTATCTCTTTTGATTCTTTAACTTTCATAATTCCTCCCTATTCTGTTTCTAACTTTAATCCAAAAATTTTTATCCACAAAAGCATGAACATTGTTGGTACAAGTGCATACTCAAACAGCATTGACGATAAAACGGTAAATTGAATAATTGCAGCTTTAAGTGGGAATGTTCCTGCCATTAAGAGACCTACCATTATGCCGGGAATGTGAACAATTCCCGCTGCTTTCATCATGTCTCTCATAGGAATGGTTGCATTTCTTAGAATTTCCTTAAATATAATACCGAATATTTTCATATCAGAGGCACCGATGGCTGCCAACGATACTATGAAATCTTCCATGTCTTTCAATCTTGCCTTGTAAAAATTGAAGGATAAAGAAAGTGCTCTCATTCCTCCGGCGACAATGATTCCGCACATAGGAATGATTTTTGTAGGTTTGAAGGTTACAAAACCTACTCCGAGGAGCGGACCGATAACGGTTAAAGTGACAAATAAAATGGTTATGAATATCAAAAAGAAGATCTTTTTCTTGTCGTAAGATTTGAGTTTAAAACGGCTTAACGCTATCCACGAAGCGTTGAATATCATAACGATGATAATAGAAAAGGTCATTAATCTGGAGTTGAATTTTAAAAGAAAAATTAAGACAGCTCCTATTCCTATTAGCTGGATTAGAGAGAGAATTGAATTGACGGCAAGCTCTTTCCACAGTCCTATTTCCATTTTTCTGTCAAAGATAATTACAAGCAAAACAAATGTGTAGGAAAGAGCCAGAAATTTTAGTATGTCGGTTTCCACTATCATCAACATATCCTTGGAAGGGGATCGTCTTCGAGAAGGTCAAGAAGCCTTTCACCGCCGATTCTGGTTTTTAACCTGACTCCTTTGAAACTATCAGTTACTTCTCCGATGATTGCGCTGTCTTTCCCCAACGGGTGTTCTTTTAGAATATTGAGAGTGCTTTCGGCGTCTTTTCTATCAACTACTATCAGTGCTTTACCTTCATTGGCAAGATATAGCGGGTCGTATCCTAACATGTCGCAGACAAATTTTACTTCTTCTCGAACAGGGATTTTATCCTCAAACAGTTTTATACCGTAACCGCTCATTTCTGAAAGTTCAACCGTAACGGTTGCCACACCCCCCCTGGTCGGATCTCTCATCCACTTGAGTCCAGAAATGTCAAACAGAGGAGTAAGAAGTGTATTTAAAGGGGCACAGTCGCTTTTTACGGGGATTTCCATGTCAAATTCTTCACGAGCCAGAGATATTGCTATTCCGTGGTCGCCGATATAGCCAGTTACGATAACAACGTCTCCCGGTTTTACAAATTTTGGGGAGAGTTCTTTTTTTATTTCTCCTATACCTGCTGTGTTTATATATATGCCGTCACATTTTCCCGATTCAACTACTTTTGTATCCCCCGTAGCTATTACTATCCCGGCTTCTTTTGCCGTTTTAGCTATTGTGGAGATTATGTCTTCCAGTTCTTTAAGAGAGAATCCTTCTTCTATTATAAGTCCCAGCGATAGGTATTTTGGTATTGCTCCGCTCACGGTGAGGTCGTTTATTGTTCCGCACACCGAGAGTTTGCCTGTGTTTCCGCCGGGAAATTTAAAAGGCTTTACAACGTATGAATCTGTCGTCATGGCGATATTTGGTGATGAAAGTTTCAGGTAGGATGCATCTTGAAGCGATTTTAGTTCTTCAAAATCAAGGTATTTTAAGAATAGATTTTCTATTAGTTCTCTTGTTAATTTTCCGCCGCTTCCGTGAGCTATTTCTATCTTTTCCATCTGTCTTCCTCCCGTTAAAAGTTAGACAGACATTTTAACATTAAAATAGCCTTATGCCACTGTTTAAGAACATTAGGAGAAATGGAGCAACGGCTATGGAGCTGTCCAGTCTGTCAAGCACGCCTCCATGTCCCGGAATAGTGTTTCCGGAGTCTTTCACATCGAAATATCGTTTAAGATAGCTTTCAAATAGATCACCGATCTGGGAGATGATCGTTAAAGCAAAAAGAATTCCTACAGTGGTTGCAGAATAGTTGATAATTCCCAGTCTGGTTCCGACTATCAAAGATATTATTGTTCCTCCTATACTTCCACCTACTGAGCCTTCTACAGTTTTTTTAGGGCTTATGGCGGGGGCAAGCTTATGTTTCCCGAAATAGCGTCCTGTCAGGTATGCCAGAGTATCTACAGACCAGACTATTGAAATGAGAAATACCAGAAGTTTCCAGTTAAAAGTTGCGATACTTCCTATACCGATGGTTATGTATGTGAATGTTAGCGTAAAAGGAAAGAAAGTTTTGCTCTCGATATTTTCAATTATTGTGAGGTAAAAGAAAAGCGATAGGATTGTGAGCGGTACGATGATTTCTCTATGGTGGAGATGGCTGAACAGAACAATTGAGAAAGTAAATATTACAAAAGGCACAAATCTGTATTCTGATAGTCCAGTTATGTCAAGTAATTCGCCGATGATTTGAAGTCCCAGGAAGAGAACCAGAAACAAATAAAAGGCACCGGTCGCCTTTAGCATAATAAGAGCGTAGGCAATAACTATCAAGGCTCCAATTATTCTATCACTCACTTTTGATGCCTCCGAATCTCCTTTCCCTTCTGCCGTATTCTTCTATTGCTTTCTTGAATTCTTCTGGTGTGAAATCAGGCCATAGTGTTTTTGTAAACCAGAGTTCTGTGTATGCAGACTGCCAGAGGAGGAAGTTTGATATACGCATTTCGCCGCTTGTTCTTATGAGAAGATCAAGATCGGGAAGTTCCGGCATGTAAAGGTTTCGTCTTATGGTTTCTACTGTTATCTTTTTTGCTCCTTCTTTCAGTGCTTTGTTAACGGCATCTATTATCTCCTGTCTGCCGCCGTAGTTTACCGTAAATACAGCTTTCATTGTTTTACAGTGGGCTGTTTTTTCTTCGATTTCTTTAAAGCCTTCTTTTAAGTAGTCTGGTAACTGCCAAAGCCTTCCGATGGTTCTAAATTGGACGTCTTCTTCCAGAAAGAGAGGAAGTTTTGATTTTACGTATTCATACATAAGGTTAAATAAGAACTCTACTTCTTTTTTTGGTCTTTTCCAGTTTTCTGTGGAGAAAGCGTATAGAGATAAATATTTTATTCCAAGCCTTTTGGCTGCTTTAACAATTTCAACGGTGACGTTTGCTCCCACTCTGTGGCCCTCTATCCTGGGCAGACCTCTTTTTTGTGCCCATCGGCCGTTGCCGTCCATTATTACGCCTACGTGAACGGGTATCTTGTCCATAAATCTGACTCCGTAAAATTTGTAATTAAAATTTGTGGTTATATGGACTTTCGTTTTTCAAGTAATCTATAAATTTCGCAAGTTCATAGGTTTTTCCGACAAGCATGAAATGTATGCCCCTGCCGAATTCGGCTATGCCGTGGGCGATTTCAAGGGTATATTCCCAGCCGTATGTGTGAGGGTCTTTTGCACTTGCCAGTTTTTCGATAAATTTGTCGGGGACTGATTTGGGGTTAAGTTTTTTTATGAAGTTTGCCATTTTTAATGATTTTATAGGCAGTAATCCTATAATAGGTATTGCCCCTGTCTCTTTGATAATTTCATGTGTTCTTTTAGCGGTTTCTATGTCATAAACAGGTTGAGTTTGTATAAATTTTGCTCCTAATTCTACCTTCTTTCTGAGTTTTTCAATCTGTAGTTTTTCAGGTCCTGCAAAAGGATTGAAAACGGCTCCTACGTTAAATGAGGGCTTCCCCTTTAGCTCTTTCCCGTTTATTAGGTGTCCTTCTTCGAGGGTTTTAACTATTTTTAACATTAGTAGAGAATCAACGTCAAATACCGGTTTTGCTCCTTTTTCATCGCCTAAAGTTGTGAAATCACCGGTCATTAAACAGATATTTTTGATACCGAGTATGTAAGCTCCTAAAAGATCCGATTGGAGAGCTATACGGTTTCTATCTCTTGCGGTGAACTGACAGATCGGTTCGAAGCCGTTTTCAAGAAGCACTCTGGACATGGCAATAGATGAGGCTCTTACCATTGATCGCTGGTTGTCCGTTACATTGAACCCGTCAACGTAGCCTTTCAGTGGTTTAATACCTTCTATTATTGTTTGATAGTATGTTCCTCTTGGTGGTGCCACTTCTGCTGTTATTATGAATTTGCCGTTGTTTATCTTTTCGCTAAAGCTCATTTTTAAACCGCCTCGGATGGTTTGATCTGGAGAAATCTATAAAGGTTGGTTCTCCTATTCTAAATGGTTGTTTCAGTTTTTTGAGTTTTCTTTCTATAGTGAACCATACACATTCAGTATCGTTGTTTACTTCACACATTCCGTTTATTGCACCGCCGCAGGGGCTGTTCTTGAGTGATTTCGGACATCTTGCTATGGGACATATACCTGCGGTTTCAGATATTATGCAGTCTCCACAGGCAATGCAGTATTCATAGAATACTTCTCTGTGGCAGTCAGCACCTATGAATAGTGTTGATACGCCTGTTACAACCGGTATCTCTGTTTCTTCTGCTACTACCTGTGTTCCTGCTCCGCAGGCGAGAGAGATGATGACGTCGGTTTCTTTGAATTCAAGTTTTCTTACCTTTTCTATAAGGCATGTTCCGCCTATCGTTAAAACTTCTGTTATCTCTTTCCCGTTATTTTCTAAAAATTGAGCGATTTCTTTCGCCTCTCTCAAGCCACCTTGCATGCACCTTCCTGAGCCTATTTCACATCCCAGAACAGTCACTTTTTTGTACGGTGATATCAGTTTAAGGATTTCATTGAATGGTTTAAGTTCAACAACTACCATCTAATTTATCCTCACGGTTTGAAATATTCTATGTGGGCAGTTGATCTTAATTTTTCTACGAGGGATTTTAGGGCTTTTGCGTATTCTTTCTTCAGGAGTTTTTCTTTAATCTTTTCCGTGTTGCATGATGCTTGTTTTTCTCCTTTAACGTAAATGACGTAGATTTTTCCGTTGATAGTAACTGTCTGAGGCACTCCTATTTTTGAGCTCCAGACTATTTTATCTATGGGTTGAAGGAGCATACCTCTCTTTACGTTTCCGATGAATCCGCTTTTGCAGTTGTTTTCTTGAGTGCATATTTTGGTTGCGTTTTTAAAGGGTAGTCCTTCTTTTAGATAGGATTTTATCTCTTCTGCCAGTGTGCTGTTATCGGTTACCACGTAGTACACTTCTCTTGCTTTTGTTCCCTCTGCTTTGCAGACCTTTTCTATCTCTCCGTCGGATATTTTAAGGTTTCTCTTTATCTTTAAGGCAATTAGTTTTTGTATCAGCAGTTGTTCTTCCAGTTTTTTCTTAAGATCTTTCCATTGGATTCCTTCCTTTTCAACGGCTTTCCTGAATTCTTCTACGTTTTTAAACCCATTTGCCTTTGCAAGATTTTCAAGTGCCGTTTCAAAGGTCTTATTGTCTATGGACAAACCTTCCTTTCTGGCTTCCGATAGGAGAAGAGCTTTGTTAATTAGCTCTTTTGCCGCGCTTTTTTCATCTACATTGTTTTCGGAAGCATACTTCTCGATTTCGCTGTGGAGAATCGGGATGTTGTTAACTGTAATTTCCACATAATCCAGAATTTTTGCGTCGGCGTAAAATGTCAATGTGATAAAAAGAAAAAGGGAGAAGAGCCACCTCATTTCCCTTCTCCTATTATTTCAATTTTGTGATTTTTCTTGATTGAGTTTATGTATTCTTCGACAGCTTGCTGTTGCTTTTGTTTGATAAGTTGTGCTTTCAGGAAATTCTTGATTTGGTCAAAGGGAACTGGCTTTCCGTCAAGACCTTTAAGTTCATTTTTGTGTTTTTCGTAGAAAGCTTTAAGTTCTTTATCTGTAACTTTTATTTTGCTTTCTGGAATTTTCTTGTTCAAAAGGGCGGTTGCCAGTATCTGCTTTATGGTGTTTTCTATCTGCTTTTTAACTTTTGGATCTTTGTCAATTCCTTCTCTCCTGGCTTCCTGAACTAAAATTTCCTGATCTATCAGGAATTTTATCAGCTCTTTTCTCACTTTTGGGTCGTTTTTATCATATTGGGTCGGTAGAGAGTCTAAGAGATTGTTAAGGTCCTGCTGCGTAATTGTTACGTTGTCTACTTTTGCAATGATTTTTGACTTTGCCATTACTGGGGTGGTAGCAACTGTTATAATTGTTAGAGCGGTTAAGAGTTTCTTCATCATCATGTCCTCCGGTTTAAAGTTGTTTAACTAAAAGTATTAAATTTTTCGTTAGGGTCAATTGCATTCTCAGGTTAGAAAGCATAACTTTACCTCTCGTAATTTTGTTATCATACCACAGACTAATTATTTAATCTTCTGTTCGGGTGGTTCGGCCATGAAGCGTTATGTTAATTTAAGAGAGATTACGGTAAAAGAACCTTTGAAAGTTGATACTGAATTTAGTGAAAAGGTTCTGGAACTTCCTGAAGATGAAGTGGTAAAGTCAACGCCGTTTTCTCTGCATGTTGAGATATATAAAAGAGCTGTAGGTTATAATGTCAGAGGTCATATAAAGGGCAATGTAATTTTAAGGTGTAGCCGTTGTGATAAAGAGTATGAGGAAAAGATAGATCGAGATTTTTCCTTTGATCTTATGCCTACATCCGAAATAACAGAAGGCCAGATAAAACACGGAGAACTGGATGTTAAGTTTTCCGATGAAGATGTGATGGATCTTTCAGAGGTTGTAAGGGAGCAGATTTTTCTGAATCTTCCTGTTAAACCTCTTTGTGGTAGAGAGTGTAAGGTGGTTGATTATCGAGAATGGGATGAAGAGACGAAAGATGGTCGCTGGGATAAACTTAAAGAATTGAAAGAAAAACTTGATAGAAAGGAGAAGTGAGATGGCTGTTCCAAAGAGAAGAGTGTCAAGCACGAGAAGAGATAAAAGAAGAACACACTGGAAAGCTGCGAAGCCTGCTATTTCAGTATGTCCTAACTGTTATCAGCCAAAGCTTCCTCACAGAGTTTGCAAGCACTGCGGCTACTATAACGGTAAGCAGGTAATTGAGGTAGAAGAGTAATATGAGGGTTATCCTTGACGCCATGGGGGGTGATAACGCCCCCTATGTTCCCGTTTTGGGAGCCGTGCAGGCGGTAAAGGAGTTTGGTTATAAGGTTTTTCTTGTTGGAAGAGAAGAAGCTATTAAAAAAGAGCTTGATAAGTATTCCTTTCCTGT
This sequence comes from Desulfurobacterium indicum, assembly GCF_001968985.1. Lineage (NCBI taxonomy): Bacteria > Pseudomonadati > Aquificota > Aquificia > Desulfurobacteriales > Desulfurobacteriaceae > Desulfurobacterium > Desulfurobacterium indicum. Next base: position 8,389 of record NZ_MOEN01000006.1, read on the forward strand.
ATCTTCCATAGAAATTGTTAATGCGGAAGATGTTGTTTCTATGGAGGACCAGCCTTCTGAAATTTTGAAAAAAAAGAGGAACTCCTCCCTCCATGTAGGGGCAAAGCTTTTAAAAAGCGGGGAAGGTGATGTTTTTGTCAGTGCTGGTAATACTGGTGCTGTTATGGCCGTTTCCCTATTTACTCTTGGAAGGATAAAAGGGATTGATAGACCGGCTATTTCTGCGATATTGCCAAACCTTAAAAGTCAAACTTTCCTGCTTGATGTTGGTGCCAATGTTGATTGCAAACCTGTTCATCTTTTCCAGTTTGCGATAATGGGAGAGGCATACGCAAGGTATGTTTTAAAAGAAGAAAATCCACGGATAGGTCTTTTAAGTATTGGTGAGGAAGATACTAAAGGGAATGAGCTCACAAAAGGAACCTTTAAACTTCTTGCAAAAGCGAGGGAAAAAGGCCTTAATTTTGTAGGGAATGCGGAAGGCAGAGACATCTATAACGGCAATTTTGATGTTATAGTTTGTGACGGTTTTGTCGGTAATGTTTGTCTTAAACTCAGTGAAAGTGTTGCTAAAATCCTTGCAAAAATTCTTAAGGAAGAGATAGAGAAGCATTTTATTTCAAGGCTTGGTGCGTTAACGCTTCTTCCTGCCATAAAGGGTTTTAAAAAACGTATTGACTATGCAGAATGGGGAGGAGCACCTCTACTTGGGCTTAAAAAGCCTGTTATAATAGCTCATGGTAGTTCTAATGCTAAAGCTATAAAAAATGCCCTTCGTGTCGGCGTTGAGTTTGCCGAAACGAAAGTCGTTGAACATATAGAAGAAAATATGGAAAAATACGGGAAGATAGATGGGAATTAAGATTGTTGCGACGGGTTCTTATGTTCCGAATAAGGTGCTTACCAATTTTGATCTTGAAAAGATGGTAGAGACTTCTGACGAGTGGATAACTACAAGAACCGGTATAAAGGAGAGACGGATTGCCGAGAGCGAAACGACGTCCGAGATGGCAACCAAAGCAGTTTTAAATGCTCTTTCTGGTAAATCGGCAGAAGATATTGAATTATTCCTGACGGCTACCGCCACTCCAGATATGTTTTTCCCTTCAACAGCCTGTATCGTTCAATCAAATCTAAAAAATAAAAAGGCACTTGCTTTTGACATATCTGCAGCGTGCACAGGATTTATATATGGTCTTTATGTTGCGGACTCTATTATGCGTTCCAAAGATATAAAAAAAAGCATTGTTATTGGAGCGGAGAGATTTTCAAAGATTCTAAACTGGGAAGACAGAACAACTTGCATTCTATTTGGTGACGGTGCCGGAGCGGTTGTTTTGGAACAGTCGGAAGAAGAGGGGATTTTAGGTTTTGACATAGGTGCTGATGGTTCTTATGGAGATCTTCTTTATGTTGAAAGTGTCGGTTCAAACAGTGAGCCACCCCATTATCTTTATATGAAGGGAAATGAAGTATTCAAAGTAGCGGTTAGAACAATGACAGACTCTGCAAAAAGGGTTCTTGAAAAGACAGGTATTTCTGCAGATGAGATAAGTATGCTTGTTCCTCATCAGGCTAACGTCAGGATTATAGATGCCGTGGCGAAAAGGCTAGGTATTAAAAATGATAAAATATTTATTAATTTGAATCGTTACGGCAATACAAGTGCAGCTTCTATTCCGATAGCCCTTGATGAGGCTGTTCGTGAAGGAAAGGTTAAGAAAGGAGATCTCGTTTTAATGGTTGCATTCGGTGGTGGTTTTACGTGGGGTTCTTGTATAGTTAGACTTTAGGAGGGTGGCATGATAAAAACGAAGATATGTGAGCTGCTGGGTATTGAATATCCTGTTCTGCAGGGCGGGATGGCTTGGATAGCTGACGGTGAACTTGCAGCTGCTGTTTCAAATGCTGGAGGTCTTGGAATTATAGCCGGTGGAAATAGAAGTGCCGATGAGTTGAGAAAAGAAATTAGAAAGTGTAAGGATTTAACTGACAAGCCTTTTGGCGTTAATATAATGTTAATGATGCCTAATGCTGAAGAGATCATTCAGGTTTGCCTTGACGAGAAGGTGCCTGTTGTTACGACAGGAGCAGGTAATCCGGGAAAATATATTCCTGCTTTTAAAGAGAAAGGTATAAAGGTTATACCCGTTGTTGCAAGTGATGCTCTTGCTAAAAGAATGGAAAGGATAGGATGTGATGCAGTTATAGCGGAAGGTATGGAAGCCGGAGGTCATATAGGTAAACTCACAACAATGGTTCTTATTCCGGCTATTGTTAAAGCCGTTTCAATACCGGTTATTGCAGCTGGTGGTATAGCTCTTGGAGAACAAGCTGCTGCCGCATTTGCTCTCGGTGCTGAAGGTATTCAGATGGGAACCCGTTTTCTTGCTGCTAAAGAGTGTAACGTTCATCCTAAGTATAAAGAGAAAATCCTTAAAGCAAGGTTTAATCAGGTTACTGTAACAGGTCTTACAACGGGACATCCAGTTAGGCTTATAGAAAATAAGCTGACAAAGAAATTTGAAGAGCTTGAATTTTCCGGTGCTCCGAAAGAACAACTTGAAGAGCTTGGAAGGGGAAGATTGAGGCTTGCTGCAGAGCAGGGAGATATAGAGTGGGGTTCCGTTATGGTAGGTCAGGTAGTTGGCTATGTTAATAAAGAAGAGACCGTAGAAGAAATAATAAAAGATATAATGGAAGGTGCTGAAAGAACCTTGAAGGCACTGTGTGATAGATTTGGAAAATAACTACTCTTGATATTTTGAGAGGGTTTTGCCCTCTCCCTCTGATATAATCAATCAAAACCTTTAAAAAGGAAATTATAATGAGAGTTTACGAAGGGAATCTAAATGCTAAAGGTTTAAAGTTTGCAATTATTGTCAGCAGGTTTAACGCATTCATAACCGACAGGCTTTTGGAAGGTGCCGTGGATTGCATAGTCAGGCACGGGGGAAGTGAAGAAAACATTGATATTTATAAAGTCCCCGGTGCTTTTGAACTTCCGCTTGCAGTGAAAAAAGTCGGTAAAAAAGATTACGATGCTGTTATAGCCCTTGGAGCAGTTATAAGAGGGGAAACACCTCATTTTGATTATGTTGCAGCGGAAGTCAGCAAGGGAATAGCAAGTGTTTCCCTTTTACTTGAAAAACCGGTGGCTTTTGGAGTGCTTACAACCGATACGGTTGAGCAGGCAATAGACAGGGCCGGGACAAAGGCGGGCAATAAAGGTTGGGAAGCAGCACTTTCAGCGATAGAGATGGTTAATCTATTTAGATAAACGAGGATTAATAATGCCACTTTCGAATAAAGATAAAAGAAGAGCAAGAGAGCATGCAATTTTGATGCTCTATCAGTATGATGTTGGACATTTCGAGCCTGAAGAGGTTAAGTCATTCTACAGAGAGGAGACGGAAGGAGAATCTTCGGAAGTTCTATCTCTGGCAGAGAGTCTTTTTGATGCAGTTGTGTCTAACAAGGAAGAAGTAGATACTGTTATATCAAAGTTTATAAAAAAGGGATGGAGCTTGGACAGACTTCTCCCTGTTGATAGGGCTATTTTGCGCCTTGCAACAACAGAAATTCTTAAAGGTTCTTTCTCTCCGGTTCCTGCAATAATAAATGATGCTATTGAAATAGCGAAAGAATACGGTGAGGACGAAAAGTCACCTAAATTCATAAATGCCATTCTTGACAGGATTGCAAAAGAAAGATGAAGATAGGACTTCTTGCTGGAAGCGGTAAACTGCCTCTTGAATTTCTAAAAAGTGCTTCTAAACAAGGATATGAAACCGTTCTTTTTGCTATTAAGGGGATAACTGATCCTGGAATTTACGGATCTGCCGATAGGGTTTATGAAATAGAACCGTTTAAGCTGGGTAGATTTTTATCATTTGTTAAAAAAGAGCGTCCAGATAAGATGGCAATTCTCGGAAAGGTTGAACACTCGGAGGCTCTGTCTTTTAAAAATCTTGATTTTAAAGCCGTTACTTTTCTTTTTTCTTTAAAGGATAAAAGGGCTGAAGCGATAATAGGTGGTATCATAAGAGAGATAGGAAAGCTTGGTATTGAAGTTGTTGATCCTACACCTTTCCTTTCCCATCTTCTTCCTGCTCAAGGTGTTCTTATTGGTAAACTCACCAGAGATATTGAGAAAGATGTGGAGTTTGGATTTAGAATTGCAAAAGAGATTGCCACTCTTGATATTGGCCAAACAGTTGTTGTTAAAAAAGGTGTTGTTGTGGCTGTGGAAGGTATAGAAGGAACGGATAGATGTATTGAAAGGGCTGCCGAACTTGCAGGAAAAGGTTTTGTCGTTTGCAAGGCAGCAAGAAAGAATCAGGATATGAGGATTGATGTTCCTACCATAGGTGTTAATACTATTGAAAAGATAGGTTCTTTAGGTGGTAAAGCTCTTTGCATTGAGGCAGATAAGACATTTATAATTGATAAGGATGAAGTTATCAGGAAAGCGAAAAATTTTGGTGTTATGGTTATCGCTGTTTAACAGGTTTTAACGTTTCAAGGTCGAATATCATGTTATCCCATGCTGCTATTGTTCTGATACCTGTTTCATCTGTTAAATTTTCTGCTATCTCCCATGGTTTTGCATAGACCATTGTTCTTCCGAAATGGGTCATTATGGCAACTTCCGGTTTTATCCCTTCGATTAGCATTTTTGCATCAACCGTTGAAAGGTGAGGAATATTTGGTCTTGGATCTTTTAGCGTTACGTTCATTATAAGAACTTTAACGTTTGAGTAAGCTTTTATCAGTTTCTCGAAAAACTTTGTATCGGTTATATAGCCTACGGAAGTAGTGTTTGACTTATTTCTTATGATGGTTCCGTATGTTTCTACACCATGAACATGCTTTATGGGGAATGATACATTTGCGTTCTCTATTTCTTTAGATAATCTCTCCTTTATGATAACAATTTCTTGAAGATTGTTTCTTGTAAATTTGAGAACGACAGGGTCTTCGGATATGGCGTCTTCAGGGCACAGAAGAATTCCCTTTTTTCTTTTTCCTCCGAGAGTTATCGTTTCAATGACGTGATTTACGTCGGCACAGTGGTCAAGATGCCTGTGGGAGACGATTATTGCTGACAGCCAGTGAGGATTCAGCCCTTTTTTGTGAGTATATATGAATGCGCCTGGTCCAGGGTCTATGTGAAGGTTTGTCCCTTCAATGTTAATCCACATTCCGCCGGCCTGCCTTATCAATCCAAAAGCGGCGTAGCGGGCGCCGGCTGTTCCCAGAAATACTATTTTGTTCTTTACTGCTTCTTCTGTAAGCTTCAATCTTTTCTTCCCATTTTCTCGAGAAGTTTCTGTTTTACGAAAGGTGTTACAAATTGTTCTACATCGCCGCCATAAAATGCCAGCTCTCTAACAACGGAAGAAGAAAGGTAAGCGTAATCATCGGATGGCATAAGAAAGACAGTTTCTATTTCTGGATAGAGTTTTCTGTTTATTGACGCCATAGTAAATTCGTGGTCCATATCAGAGATGATTCTAATTCCTCTTATTATTGCTATAGCTTCTTCCTGTTTTGCAAACTCAACCAGGAGAGAGTTAAACGTCTTTACTTTTACTCTTCCGTTTATTCCTATCTCCTTCAGGCTTTCTATGAACATCTCTTTTCTTTCTTCTATTGAAAAGAGCGGTTTTTTCCTTGGATTTTCGGCTATTCCTATGACTAGTTCGGGGAATATTTCAAGACCTCTTTTAACAATGTCAAGGTGTCCGAGCGTCACCGGGTCAAAAGTTCCGGGATATATTGCCCTTCTAATCATTTTATTCCTCTATAACGAGATTTTCGCCTGTCATCTCTTCCGGTTTTTCTTCGCCGAGCAGTGAAAGAACTGTTGGTGCTATGTCGGCGAGGATACCTGCTATTTTAACACCTCCAAAGTCCTCTGGGATTTCTACTTCCTTGCTTTTTCTTCTGCCTATTTTGTAGGTTCTGCATGTATTTCTTACGACAACAAAAGGTACGGGGTTGGTTGTATGTGCGGTTTGCGGTTGCCCCGTTTCTTTGTTGATCATCTGTTCAACGTTTCCGTGGTCTGCCGTTATTATGCATGCTCCGCCTTTTGAAAGGACTGCCTTTACGACTTTTGAAAGACAGATGTCAACCGTTTCCACAGCTTTTATTGCAGCTTCCATTATTCCTGTGTGACCGACCATGTCAGGATTTGCAAAGTTAAGGACTAAAAGCTTGTAATCGTTGTTTTCTAGTTTTTCTATGAATTTTTCTGTCACTTCAAATGCACTCATTTCCGGTTTAAGGTCGTAAGTGGCCACTTTTGGTGACGGTATTAAAGCTCTGTCTTCGCCGGGGAAGGGTTCTTCTCTTCCACCGTTGAAGAAGTAGGTTACGTGGGCGTATTTTTCTGTTTCTGCTATTCTCAGTTGTTTGTATCCTTTTTTTGAAATGACTTCACCGAGAACGTTTGTAAGCTTCTGTGGCGGGAATGCAACATCAAACGGGAAACTTTTTTCATAAAGTGTCATTGTCCCTATCAGGGGTTTTACAACTTTTTTTCTTTTGAAACCATCAAAGTTATCAAATCCAAGGGCTGATACTATCTGTCTCATCCTGTCCGCTCGGAAGTTGAAGAAGAATACAGAATCTCCATCTTTTACGATTCCGTTTTTATCAAGGACAAAAGGTGTGACAAATTCATCGTTTTCACCGTTTTTGTAAGCTTCATGAAGTGCTTCAATAGGACCTTTTGCCGTTTTTCCTTCTCCCAATACCATTGCGTTATATGCTTTTTCTGTTCTGTCCCACCTTTTGTCTCTATCCATGTAATAGTATCTTCCACCTAAAGTTGCTATTTTACCTATCCCGAGTTCTTTTGTCTTTTCTAAAAGCCTTTTTAGATATTTTTCCGCGGATCTTGGTGGTGTGTCTCTTCCATCAAGGATTGCATGAATGTAAAGTTCTTTTACCCCTTCCTTTCTAGCCATTTCAAGAAGGGCAAATAGGTGTTTTATATGGCTGTGAACACCGCCGTCTGATAGCAGTCCTACAAGGTGGAGCCTTTTATTTTTTGCGTTTCTCATAAGTTTTTTAAGAGTGTCATTTTCGAAAAAACTTCTGTCTTTTATGGCTTTCGTTATTCTTACAATGTCCTGATATACGATCCTTCCTGCACCTATGTTCATGTGTCCGACTTCTGAATTTCCCATCTGACCTTCAGGAAGTCCAACCGCTTCTCCAGAAGCTATGAGAAGAGCTTTGGGGTATGTTGACCATAGATAGTCCCAGAAGGGGGTGTTTGCCTGTGCAATTGCGTTTCCTTCTTTTTCCGGACTGTATCCGAAGCCGTCTAATATTATCAAAGCCACAAATTTCTCGTTCATATCTTCTCCTTATTGAGAACAATTTGCAATTTAAATTTAAAAGGATAATACACGATTTTCAACCGTGCAGGAAGGATTATATAGAAAACCGCTGATGTTTTCACTCAAAAGTGATGTACTGGACAACCTTTTCAAGTCCCGAGAAAAGTTTTAAGAATTCTTCTTTGTTTTTAAAGGGTCGTTTCAGGATTATGTCTGAAGCTGTTCTCTTTGATATCCCTGGTAAGAAAGAGATAAGTTTTAACGATACTTTGTTTATGTTAAGCGGATAGGGTAGCCCGATAACAGAGCGTTCTCTGTGCCCTACAACAGTTATGTCTATCATCATGTTTAAAGGCAGTTTGTCAGGGATTCTGATGAGTATCGGATACGTTGCAAGTTGCCTTCCCAAGGTGTGGCCGCCGTCGTAGGCTTCGAGAAGAACATCTTTTATTAGCGTGCCTGTTGGAAACACCTTTTTTATCATGGGAAGTTCTATTTCTTCCTTTACAAACTGCTTGAACTTTTCAAATTCTCGTTTGTATCTAGTTTTTGGGTTTTTGACCATATCTGCTATGTCTGTTCCTTCAAAAACCATGACCTGTCTTATATTAATTCTTCTTAAAAGAAGCCCTCTGTCTAAAATTTTTTTCAGGAAATCTTTGTTTTTTTCAAAGGTTTTCTTTGTTTCTCCTGGAAGTCCGACCAGAAAATTTATTCCAGGTAATAGTTTGTATAGTCCGTTTTCTCTCTCTTTGAATCCACCGACACGGTTGACTATTTCTATTGCTTTTTCTATTCCTTCCGGAGTTACTTTGAGGTTGTTTTTTGCTATTACTGTCTCATCGGCACTTTCAAGTCCAAAGGCGGCAACATCACCTTCTGTATCGTAAGTGGCTATGCACTTTAGAGCCTTTTCCGATTCTTCGGGAAAGACAGCGATTGTTCCTGCGTTTACGTTGTCTATATGTAATGTTTTTATGTTTCCGATTTCTTTTATCTTTTTAAAAAGAGTGCAGATGGTTTCTGAAGATGGCTTTGTGAAATCCCCTTCTGTAGGTTTTCCCATAAAACCTAAAATGTTTGGTTGCCTTCCAATTCTGAAAAACTTGACGCCGTGATTAAAGAGTTCTCGAACTTCTTTTTCTATTCCTTTAATGGTTCTGAATTCAGGATTTCCGTAGAACTTTTCGGTGCAGTAGGAACAGTGCCTTTTTCTTTCACATCCTCTATATGTTTCTATTTCACATATTATGTGAGGAAAATTAGGGTGCTCATTTACTATGAAAGCACCAAGAGGAGCTATTAAATCGACTTCCCGGGGAGTTATTTTGAATTCAAGGTTGCCTTCCGGTAAGCTTTTCCCTTCTAAGAGACTTTTTCCGATAATCAGAGCTGCTTTTTCTATATCTCCTTTTACTATAAGGTTGTAACCGGAAAGGTCTAACCTTTTTGCCAGTGTTCCGCCTCTCATGGAGAAGCCAAACTGCATGGGGCCGCCGACGATGGTGAACATCGGGAATTTTCCTATCTCTTCAAGTTCTTTTGCCGTTATCGGAGTTCCTCCTAAATATCTGCCGGGAACGGTAAGTCCTGCAATGACGAATACAATGTCAGCTGTAACTATTTTTTCCTTTTCTTTCACATTTTTTCTGAATGCATCAATAGTTGTATAAGTGATACTCTCTTCTGGGAGACCGCTCTTTATCAAAGCACCGGCGACATATCTTGGATATGTTGATAGATAAGGGGGGACGCCGAGACAGGTTGGTTCGTCAACATATCCGTCAAGAATCGCTACTTTCAACTTTGTTTTCCTTGTTAAGTATGTTGAAGAAGACAGGTGATATTACGCCCGTAATTATAGCAAGCAGAATAAGGGCTGCTTCCTGATGATGGTCTATAAGGTTCATTGCTCTTCCCATTTCTGCTGTAACGATTACAAGGGTTAAAGGAGCAGAAAGGAGAAATCCTGCTGATACTGCCTTTTTGAGGTCGATTCCGGTAACCGTGAGAAGAAGAGAAGGTAGTATTTTGGCAATGTAACTTCCTACTGTTAAAAGTCCTAAAAGAATAAGCAGATGTTCGTTGATGTGAGGCATCTGGAATTTTATACCTACGTATATGAAGAATACAGGAATTAAGAATCCAAAGGATATTCCGGAAAGTTTTTCTTCTATCTTTTCGGTATTTGGGAAGACCGTTGAAAAGATCATACCGGCGATGAACGCTCCCAATATTGGTTCAACATCGATTAGTGTTGCAAGAGCGGACAAAGCGAACATTATTGCAAGGCTTATCCGTGCCCCTATTTCTGTTGGGTTCTTTTCAAAATATATTTTAATTTCTTTCGGATACCACCACATTAAACTTTTTAAGATTAAAAGGATGATTCTGGCTACCGTAAAGAAAGCAATTAGCTGAGCTATCTTTATAAAGAAGAGAAGCCCGAATCCGAATTTAACTATTATTGAATAAATTGTTAGAACAAAAATACTAAGAAATTCTCCGACAGTTCCTGTTAGAAAGAGAATTTTCCCGTAATGTGTTGAAAGGATACCTTTCTCCCTAAGGACAGATACTACAATTCCTACAGAGACAGCTCCTATGGCTATAGAAACGATTGTTTTAAGGTGGAAGAAACCTCCGAATATAAAGGCAACGATAAAAATCAGGATAGGGACAAAAAACACTGTAAGTTTTTCTTTAAGTGTCAATTCTTTTATTTCTGTGAGTTTTACCTCAAGTCCTGCCATGAACATTAAAACCAGGAATCCAAAGTTGGATAGAAAATCAAGCCATTGAGATTGATGAATTAAATGGAGGAAAGAATTGCCCAATATAATTCCGTATATAACTTCCCCGACAGCTACGGGTATTCTCAACATATTACTGGCAAAAGGTGCCAGAAATATTCCTGAAGTTAGAAGAACAATAGAAACTACAAGGTGTTTATCCATTATTCACCTACGCAGGTAAGTAGAGTTGAGCACTTCGTTCTATGTAGCATATGGTAAGGTGGATAAGGGTTAAACCAGTTTGTCTTTTTACCTTTTCTTGCACCAAGTATAACCAGATCGAATTTTTTGCTGAGTTTGGCAACTTCGGAAATCGGATTTCCTTCTTTTACAATCAAATCTATCTCCTGTTTATATAAGCTTGAAAACTTTGTAATTTTATCTTGTATTATTTTTATCTTTTCTTCTTCTGTTGATGCATCTGTTGTAACGTAAACCGCAGAGATTTCTGCCTCAATCTGGAGGGCTATCTCTATTCCTATTTCCAGAGCTCTGTAACCGTTGAAAGAACCAGAAACAGGAACCAGAATTTTTTTGTAAGGTGTAGTTCCCCTTCCTATTAGCACAGGGGAGAGAGTATCTTCAGCTATCTCTACTGGAAGTGTTTTGATTCCAAAGTAAAGGGGCCATTCTTTGTAAAGGTCAGGCATTATGATTATTCCTATGTCGTCATCTTTTACTTTTTCTGCGAAATCTTTTTCACACAGTTTCAACTGTTCCGTTTTTATCGTTTGATCCGGAGCTTCTGTTTCGAAAATATGTTTTATGTTGGAAGAGTCTGGGAAACAGGTAAAAATAGATACTGAATTTATTTTTGTATTCTTTGCCATGAAAGTGCCGTCTTTAACAGCTCTCATATTTATGTGATCATTGGATTTGACCAGTAAAGCCTCTTCTGAACCAAACTGAACCGGAAACTGAGCTTCTCCTGAACGTATAAGTCCTACTATGTGCTTTAGGATTTTTGGTTCACCTACGATCAGAACTTTGTCTCCAGGTTTTATTATTGTTTTCTTTGTGGGAAGAAGAAGCTTGTTATTTCTAAATATTGCAACTATTCTCCACCTTCTTGAAGTAAACTTACTTACAGGATAACCTACAAGCATGGAAGTTGGCAGTATTGTTACTTCAACGATCTCTCCTTTTCCTAAACCTATGTTTGTTGCCGTAACGACGCCGGAAGAGATTCTCCTCTCAAGTAAAGAGGCTGTTGCGACTGCTTTATTAACACATTCTATTCCTTCTCTCTCAAACCATTCGTCATGGTCTATATGGTTGGATACTGCGTATATTGATGGGACGTTATGTTCTTTGGCTATTCTGCACGCTTCAAGGTTTGCTTCATCGTCTCCCGTGCATGCGACGAAGACTTTTGCGTCTTCAAGTCCCGCCCTTTTAAGAATGAGTTTACTTGTTCCGTCTCCCTGGATTAAAACAGTTCTGCTTAAAGCTCCGCTGTCTAAAAATTCAACAATTTGCTTCAGTTTGTTTTCGTCGTTGTCGATTATTGTTAGATGCCACTCTTTCTTTACCCTTTTTATTAATTCTTTCCCGACCTGACCGGCGCCGACAATGATGATTTTCACGTTTTCTCCTGTTCTTTTGTTATAACAATAATTTATCATAACTTAAGGACAATGGGGAGGGTTTCGGAGTTAAAGTTTAATAGTAATTATTATCAATAATGTGCTGAAAAAGCTTGACATATTAGTATGTTTTAATAAATTCAAAGTGGAAACCAGAGGGAGGTAGATTGATGGAACTACCGATTCTTACGCTTAACGATGTGAAACTTGAAATAGAAGGAAAGCCGATTTTGAGAGGGGTTAACCTTAAGATTAATAAAGGAGAGATCCATTCTATTTTGGGTCCTAACGGTGCTGGAAAGTCAACTTTAGCTTCTCTAATAATGGGAATAAATGGTCTTAAATCTCCGACATCCGGAGAAATAATTTTTGAGAATAAGATAATTAACGGCCTTTCAATATATGAAAGGGCAAAACTTGGGATTACACTTGCATGGCAGGAACCTGCAAGGTTTGAAGGATTAACCGTTGAAGAATATCTAAGAATTTCCGGAAGACACAATCCAGAACTTGATGTTGAGAAATGTCTTCTTGCTGTGGGTTTAGAACCTAAACTTTACCTTAAAAGATTTGTAGATGCTTCTCTTTCAGGTGGAGAAAGAAAAAGGGTTGAGCTTGCTTCAGTTCTTGCTATGAGGCCTAAGCTTGCGATTCTTGATGAGCCTGATTCCGGTATAGATTTTGCTTCAATGGAGGATATTGCAGGAATGATAAGAGCTTTGAGGGATAATGGGGCGACTGTTCTGATGATTACGCACAGGGAAGAGATAGCAGAAATTTCAGATAGAGCTTCCCTTATGTGTGAAGGACGTATAGTTCAGACAGGAGAGCCTGGAGAGATAGGAGAAAAGTTTAAAAGCGCCTGTCTTAAATGTGAGATAAGAAACCCAGAGCTTTTCGGAGGAAAAGATGAATAAAAACATTTTAAATACACTTGCCATTAAGTTTAAACAGATAGGTTTTCCTGCTGAGATTATAGAGCAGAAAAGACTCGGTCTTCTGGTGGAAAGGAACAAAGTTCTTGTCAGGGAACCTGCACCGGGTATAAGACTTGAAGCGAAAGAAACAGATAATGGTGCTGAAATCAAAGTTTACATAGAACCCGGGACGAAAATTAAAGAACCGGTAAATATCTGTTTTACAATGGGGGAGTTAAGCGGTGACCAGGAGATATCAACAGAGATCCTTGTAGGTGAAGATGCTGATATTACGTTTAAGGTTTACGGCGTTGTTGCGGATGGTTTGACAGTAAATCACAGAGCAAGAACAAAGGTTGTTGTTAAGAAAAATGCAAAATTTATTTACGAAGATGAACATTACTACGGAGAAAACTCTTCTATTGTTCTGCGGAATTATACTGAAGCGGAGATAGAAGAGGGAGCTTACTATATGTCTTCTTTCAAAAGGGCAAAAGGTAGAGTTGGAGATGCGGAAATAACCTTAAAAGCTACTGTTGGTGATAGGGCAACTGCTGTTTTTGAAACTAAACTTTTAGGTAAGAAGGATGATAAGATAAAGGTAACGGATATTATTAATCTTGAAGGTGAAGAAGCAAGGGGAATTTCAAAAAGCCGTATCATAGCGCTTGATAAAACTTATGCAGAATTTATAGGTGAGACTTACGGAAATGGTTCTTACAGCAGGGGACACATAGACTGTTCAGAAGTGATAAGAGGTAAGGATGTCATTTTGAAAGCAGTTCCAATTGTTGTTGTTAATAATGAGACTGCAAAGGTTACCCATGAAGCAGCAATAGGAAGTCTTGATAAGAAGCAGCTTGAAACCCTAATGGCAAGAGGACTTTCAGAAGATGAAGCTGTTGACGTGATTGTCCAGGGTATGCTCAGATAAATGAAAATCAGTTGCAATTAATTTAATTTGGTATATATTTTAAATAACAGATTAAAACAGCAATTTAAGGAGGGAAAGATGAAGGTTTTTGGTCCAGAACCGGAAGGAAAAAGGAAGCATACCCCTGTAATAGAAGCACCTGCGAAAGTAAAGAAAGGTGAATGGTTTGATGTTAAGGTTGTAGTTGGAAAGGATATTGCTCATCCGAACACAAAAGAGCACTGGATTCAGTTTATCTCTCTCTGGGCTGATAACTTCATAGTAGGAAGAGCTACTCTTGAACCTGAAGTTGCCGCATCAGAGGTTACCTTTAAAGTAAAGCTTGAAAAAGATGCAGTTTTAACGGCTCAGGCTTACTGTAACCTTCACGGTCTCTGGCACAGCGAAGAGGTAAAGGTAGAAGTTGAAGAATGATTGAGCGGGGAATTTCCCCGCTTTTATTTAAAAGTGGGAATAGGATATTTTAATTTTTCCTTTAATAAAAAGTTCCACCGCTTCTTCTATTGTATTTACCTCTGGAGGTATTCTATAGACTGTGATCTTCTTCATTAAAAGTTTTATGAAGGGTGATTCTGCTATTTCTTTCGTAAGTAATCCTTCTACTCCATTTTCATACAGCAGATCCGCTGTATTTTTACCTTCCGTACATCCACTACTGCATCCACCACATGCATAGATATTTCTAATAATTTCCTTTTCTCCTGTTTCAGTGTTGATCTTCAAAAATGCTGGGGATGTTCCAAAAGTTGTTAGAAGCTTTTCTCCAGGAATATCTGTAGGTATTGCTATTATCATTCTTTTCTCCTTTGAAAAAAATTTTTCATAAAAAATAGAGAGAAAAAGTGTTAACTTCCTTGACTTTAATCAAACATTCAAAGTTGATTATTGTCTTTATATACTTGACATTTTATTTAGCCGTCATTATACTATACCCCGTAGGGTATATAAGTCGGAGGAAAAGTATGATAGAGTCTGACATAAAGGAAGAAAAGAAAAAAGTAATCCAACGATTAAAAAGAATAGAAGGACAGATCAGGGGACTTCAAAGGATGATAGAAGAGGGGGAGCACTGCGAGGATGTACTTATTCAACTTTCAGCTGTTAAAAGTGCCATAGAATCTCTTTCTGTTGCCGTTATGGGGTCCTATTTGAAACACTGTTTTGTTAAAGAAGGCATTATACATCCTGGAAAAAAACGGGAGCTTGAAGAAGCTCTTAAGGTTTTAAAACGCTTAAAGTAAAAAGGAGGAAGAGATGAGTTACATCTCAGTTTTGAAGGAGACCTTCAAGGAAAACTTCACGAATGACAAATTAAATAAGATTGCTTATGGCCATGATCTTGGTGAGTTTCCCCCGCCGGTAAAGAAAATGATGGGTATAAGGGAGCCTGATGCCATTGTGAGGATTCTTTCAGAGGATGATGCTAAAAAGCTGATAGAACTTTCTAAGAAATATGGTTTTCATATTGTTCCGAGAGCCAAAGCTTCATCAGGTTATGGTGGTGTTTTGCCGGTTACGGAAGATACGGTCGTTGCCGACCTTGCCTGGATGAAAGAGATAATAAACATTGATAAAGAAAACCTGACTGCTACTGTTCAGCCTGCGGTTGTCTGGAAGGACCTTGATGAGGAACTTAAGGCGAGAGGTTTAACATTAAGACTCTACCCTTCAAGTTACCCGTCTTCAACAGTTGGTGGATGGCTTGCTCAAGGTGGAGCAGGTATAGGAAGTTACGAGTATGGATGGTTTAAAGAGAATGTTGTATCTGCGAAAGTGGTCCTTCCCAATGGAGAGGTAAGGGTTTTTCAAGGGCAGGAACTTCTTGATTATATTGCCGATGCTGAAGGTATTACAGGGATTATTACGGAAGTTACGATTAAGGTTAGACCACTTGAAGAAGAAAAGATAAAAATAGTTGCTTTCGATGATGAAGACGGTATAGGTAGCGCCATTAATTTCCTGTTTGATAATAATGTTCCTGTATGGAGTGTTTCTTTTATAAATCCTGAAGCGTGCCACGTTAAAAATATCTTCCCACCGCCAGCTCCTCACGGACATCCAGAGCCGGAACACAGACCAACTCTTCCTGAGAAATATATGTTGATACTTGCTTATCCAGCTTCAAGAGAGAAAGAGGTAGAAGCGGCAGTTGATTATATGGTTAAAAACTTTAAAGGAGAAGTTCAGTCTGAAGAGATAGCCGAGCATGAGTGGGAAGAAAGGTTTAAGCCGATGAAGGTTAAAAGACTTGGTCCTACCGTTGTTCCAGCTGAGGTTGTTCTTCCTGCTAAAAATGTTGCTGAATTTCTTAAAAGAATAAAAAAAGAGATTAAACACCCTGTTGTTTTTGAAGGATTTACGGTTAAGGGGGGAACGGTTATTCTTCTCGGTTTCATTCCTCACGATATGAGAAAAAAAGATTTTCAATTCGTTTCAAGTCTCGGAGTTACCGTTTCCAAGATAGGTAAGTCTTTAGGCGGTAGAGCTATTACTCCCGGTTATTACTTTGCCCATGAAGCCGAGCAAATTTTTGGTAAGGAGAGGATTCAGAAATTAAGGAAATTTAAGAAGCAGGTTGATCCAAAGTCCCTGATGAACCCTTATAAAGTTGTTCAAGCAGGTAAGCCTGCAAAGATAATGGCACTTGCAAATGCAACAGAACCTATTACAAAGATTCTCGCAAACATGTCAAGTAAATGTGATTTAAAAGAACATTTTGAAGATAAGAAAGGATTTCCCGGAGATATTCTCTGGTATGCTTACTCATGTACCCAGTGCGGTTACTGTGTTGATAGCTGTACCCAGTATGGGGGGTATAAATGGGAAGCTACTACTCCAAGAAGTAAATGGATATTCTTAAGAGAGCTTGTTGAAGGAAGGCTTGAAGAGAGTCAGGAGCTTGTTGACATTTTCCTCGGTTGTACTTTGTGTAACTTCTGTGATATTGAATGTCAGATAGACCTCCCCATACTCCATGCATGGGATAGGTTGAGGGGAAAGTTTGTCCTTAAAGATAAGTTTTCTGCTTTTCCAGCCCTTGAAGTTATGGCAGCAGGTTTAAAACAGCAAAACAACATCTGGGCAGGACCTTCAAAAGATAGAGATAAATGGATTCCAGATGATTTAAAAGAGTATATGGAAGAGAATAAAGGGAAGACGGATATTCTCTACTTTGCAGGTTGTACTGCTGCTTTTGTTGAAAATGATGTTGGTATAGGTGCTATGCGCCTTATGAAGGATGCCGGTATTAAGTTTACAAATTTTGGTAAGCAGGAAGCGTGCTGTGGTATTCCTATGGTTGTTGCAGGAAGGACGGATCTTGTTGAAAGAATGTTTGACCACCATACAAAGCTTGCAAAAGAGATGGGAATTAAAACGATTGTTACTTCCTGTCCTTCCTGTTATAAAACATGGAAGATTTACTACCAGGAGATAGCCGAGAAAAAAGGTGTTGATTATCCGTTTGAAATAAAACACTTTACAGAACTTCTTGCCGATGCTGTTAAAGATGGAAGACTTACATTTGAAAATAAGCCAGAGGGAGTTGATACTATCACTTATCACGATACTTGTAAACTTGGAAGAAGTGTTCCGGTTACAGAACCACCAAGGGAGCTTTTGAAAGCCGTTCCGGGAATTAAGCTTGTTGAAATGAAACATAATAGGGATAAAACTCTCTGTTGTGGTGGTGCTGGAACGCTTGTTAAAAATCCTGAAGTTGCCCATAAAATTGGTCTTAAAAAACTTAAAGAGGCAACCGATGCTGGAGCGGATACTCTGACAACTATATGTCCATGTTGTGAATTTAAGATGAGAGTTGATAGAGATTATCTTGTTGAAAAAGGAAAGCTTCCAGATCTTCAGATAAAAGACCTTGCTTATATTCTCGCAGAAGCGAAAGGTTATAAGCTAAAAGATCCCGAGCCATGGGTAAGAGAGCTCTGGGGAACCTTTGAGGCTATGATAGCGATAATGGATCCTCCTGGTATGGCAAGATTCATGGCTGATTATCTTCCTGAGATGATAGATGCGATGCCTGAGCCATATAGAGGTATGATGAAGTTTATGATGTCTGCTCCAATGCCTGTAAGGAAGGCGATGTTTGCAGCAATGAAACCGATGATGCCAAAGCTCTTTCCGTCAATGCTTGATGAGATGATGCCAAAACTTCTGCCGATATTCCTTAAAGGTATGGAAGAGAGAATACCGATGCCTGACTTTTTGAAAGAGCAGATGCCAGATTTAATGCCAGAAGTGATGAAAAACTATATGTCAGGCTATTTGCCACAGATTATTAAATACTTTATGCCTTACATGGAAAGATACGTAATGACAGGTAAAGCTTAATAAATGTCCCCCTATTGGGGGACTTTAAAACTTAACTTTCTGGAGGGAAACATGAGAAAAAAACTTCTAACACTGCTTGCAGTAGCTGTAGTAGCGGGGGGAATGTCCCAAAAGGCATTTGCTACTAACGGTGATGACATGATTGGAGTGTCACCTGTATCAAGGGCGATGGGTGGTATCGGTGTAGGTATGCCGATATGTGCTACAGATGCTCTCTACAGAAACCCTGCATGGATGTCAAAATCTAAAAATTTTGAAGTTAGCTTTGGTTCAACACTTTTTCTGCCTGATGTGAAAGCTTCTGCAACTACACCTCTTGGGACAGTTGAAGCAACAAGTAAAGCCGATACATTTGTTATTCCTGAGTTTTCAATTACTCAGCGTCTAAATGAGAAAGTTGTTGTGGGTCTTGGAGCTTTTGGAGTTTCCGGTATGGGAACAGATTATAGAAATGCAGATTCTACCGGGATGCTTATGAATATGAATACAAACTTTTCATTCATGAGAATGATGCCTGCAGTTTCCTATAAAATTAGTGACAATCTTTCTATGGGTGCTGCTCTTCACTTGACGTGGGGCTCTCTTGATATGGGAGATGGATATTCTCAAGACTTTGGTATTGGTGGAAATATAGGTTTAGCTTATGAAACGGACATGTTAAGTTTAGGTTTTTCTTACATGAGTCCTGTAAGTATGACTTATAAGAGAGTTTACGATTCAAATGGAGATGGCGTTTATGAAGATATGAAGCTTGAACAACCTCAGGAAGTGGCAGCTGGTGTTGGTGTTAAGCCTATAGATGGATTAAAAGTTGGTTTTGATGTTAGATGGATTAACTGGGCTGATGCTGACGGATACAAACAGTTTGGCTGGAACAATCAGATTGTTTATGCTTTAGGTGCTGAGTATAAGGCTACAGAGGCTTTAACTTTAAGAGCCGGTTTTAATTATGCTAAAAGTCCTTTAGATGATGTTTCTGCTGCTTCAAATGATGCTCCAACTATAACAGTTCCAGATTTAGCTGCTCCCTTTAATGAATATTTTATTGGAGTTATGAACGCTCTTGGATTCCCGGTAATCACAGAAACGCATATTACCATTGGTGCAGGTTATAAAGTTAGTGAACACTTTACGATTAACGTAGCTTACG
The DNA here is from genome assembly GCF_001968985.1 of Desulfurobacterium indicum. Taxonomy (NCBI): domain Bacteria; kingdom Pseudomonadati; phylum Aquificota; class Aquificia; order Desulfurobacteriales; family Desulfurobacteriaceae; genus Desulfurobacterium; species Desulfurobacterium indicum. Next base: position 27,473 of record NZ_MOEN01000006.1, read on the forward strand.
TTCATGCATTTGAAGGTGACTTTAAAGTTGAAGATACATCAAATGCATACCCAACTTATGAAGCTAAAAATGCTCAAAATAGCATTTCCATGGGTCTCCACTGGAACTTTTAATCCTGCGGAACCTCCCTCCTTTTCTTCTGGAACCCTCCCTTCGGGGAGGGCTTTTTATTTTTCTTTTAATTTCTTTAATGTTTCTAAAACTTTATCAACGTGTCCTTTAACTCTAACATTCTTCCACACATGTGCCACTTTTCCTTCAGGGTCTATTAAATAAGTTGTCCTTACAACTCCGTAGTATTCTTTACCAAATCTTTTTTTCAGCTTCCATGCATCATAAGCTTTTATAATTTCCTTTTCAGGGTCACTCAAAAGAGTGACTTTTAAATTTTTCTTTTCTTTAAATTTTTTGTGACTTTCAACAGAATCTGGGCTTACTCCAATTACTACTGCATTAAGCTTTTCAAACTCTTTTAGTTTTTCTGTGAAATCTTCTGCCTCTTTGGTGCATCCTGGGGTGTTATCTTTAGGATAAAAGTAAAGAACTATCCATTTTCCTTTAAAATCTTTAAGGCATACTTCTTTCCCTTCATCATTTTTAAGGCAGAAATCCAGAGCAGTTTTTCCGATGTCAACCATTTTATTCCTCCAGTTTGTATTTTTCCGTTTTTGATTAAATATATGAAAATTTGAGATAAAAGTTGACTGTTTCGTTTGAAAGTGGGGAGATTTTCTCTCCCCACTTGAAAATCAGAAAGGTTGTTTAACTCTTTTTCTTCCTGTATATGTAATAGGCACCACCGGCAAGAATTATAGGTGTAAATATCATTCCTAGTCCGAATGCTATTGCGGGGAAGTGGCCGTAACCAAGCTCTACAAGTGGTAGTCTGTGTTCTGACCACCACGGACCGTGACAGTCAAGACAATGTAAAGCTTTTTCTTTAGGTAGGACTCCATGATTAAGCTGGAAGTATCTTGAAATTTCAACAAAGCTTTTGCCGTCCCAGTAAAGTCCTGCCGCTTTTGCTCCTGCTTTTATCGCTTTGTCCCTATCTCCTGTTGCAAAGATAATCCCTACTTTTATAGGTATGGGGACGTTGTGTTTTGTATCATATGGAACAATGGCGTAGTGATATTTAAATGGGTAAATTTTCCCGTCTTCCATGTTACCTACAGGTTCTGTGAAAGTAATTTTGCCTAATACACCTTCGACACCTTCGTCAGGTTTTTCAAGTTTTGCCTGGTTAAGTTTTCCATCTATAGCCGGAAGATAAAGTTTTCTTTTTCCGTTCCACCATCTGTATGCAGGGATTATGTTCTCTTTAATCTCCCTCTCTTCTCCCCATTTAACGCCCTCAAACTCAATTTTTCTCCAGTCTCTATGGAGTTCGCTTTTATGTATCACGGGTATATGGCATGTTTGACAGGCGATATGTTTTGTGTGGAAATGTTCTATAAACCAGCCTGTTAAACCTTTGTGGGGATGCTTGTGGCAGTCAGTACATGAAACCGGTTTTGCTTCTCTTGAAAAAGTGTCAACACCGACAGTTCCCACTTTATGATTTCGAAAAGCGTGACAGTCAACACAGTCCATACCTGCTGCCATATGGACATCGATATCTTTTGTTACTTTCTTTGTGAATAGAGCAGAAGAAAGGTTTGGACGTTTGACGCCGTCACCGCCTCCGGAAAAGGCGTGACACAAGAGGCATACATCTTTAGAAGGTTTTGCCTGTATTTTTGATGCGATTTCCTGAAGGTTAATTTTTGCTTCATAATGCCATGTGCCATTTTCGTTGACGGGAACTTTCAAGCCGGTTTTGACACCTTTTCCGCCTCCGTATCCTGCAAGGTGACAGACGAGACAATCAATATCGGCTGCTGCTTCTTCAAACGTCATATCAGGTCTACTCGGTTTCCCCATGCTTACGCCGTGGCACATGGAGCAACCGCTCATGAGTAATTTTCCGTTTATTTTGTCTTCATATCCAGGAGGTGCTTTTTAAAGCATTACTTTTCCGATCCAGTTGACTGTATGACCATTGAAAAATATGGACATACAGTAGTCGTTATAGTTGTGTTTTCCACCCCCTTTCGGGTTTTTCAGATTTACGACATCGTTTTCAACGTTGCTCATCTGAAAGTGATATGAATGGAATACATCTTCAACCTCTTTTTTGTGACAGGGAAGACAGCTTTTAGCACCTTCGTATTTTGTTCTTCCCAGCATTTTAAATACTTCGGTGTGGTCTGCATACCTGTTTTCTGCATCGGAAAACAGGCTTCTTCTAACAGCTGCATGCCCGGCACCCGCAATTAATATAAAGCCGGCAGTAACAAGGGTGCACGTCTTTAGGGCCCTTCTCATATCGACCTCCCTTTTATTTGTTTAGACGAATATCTTAATAAGTAGTATATATTCTGTATCAGCACATGTCAATTAGTTTAATTTTCAATATAAGGTTTGCTGAATAAAACACTAATCAATAAATCAATAAAAAAAGAGATTAAGAAAAAGATGTAACTTTCTTAAGTGAAAGTAAAACTGGAGTAGCACCAAATCTATATTAGATACCACTTATATAAGAAAGTATTGACTTGCCCGAAAGAGACTTTTATAATCACATTATAGTAATGTCCAATCCAAGAAAAGGAGGGTTTAAACATGGACAGAAACATGTTCACGGGGGGATTCCCAGGAACGATCTCCCGTCGTGGTTTCTTGCGTGCTTGTGCTATAGCCACAGCGGCTATGGGGCTTCCAATGGAAATGGTATCAAAGGTAGCTGAGGCTGCAGAAGATCCGAAAAGACCGAGAGTTGTTTGGCTTCATTTTCAGGAGTGTACAGGATGTTCTGAGTCTCTTTTGAGAGCTTCTCACCCTGACCTTGCTGCCTTAATACTTGACCTTATCGATCTTCAGTATCATGAAACACTTATGGCAGGTGCTGGACCTCAGGCAGAAGAAGCTTTTGAAAAAGCTATCGAAGAGCCAAACTACATTCTTGTGGTTGAAGGTTCTATACCGACAGGTGACTACGAAGATTTTTGTATGATCGGTGGTCATTCTGCTATGCATAATCTTAAGAGAGCTGCTAAAAATGCTCTTGCTATTATCAACATAGGAACGTGTTCTGCTTACGGTGGTATTCCGGCTGCAAGGCCAAATCCTACAAAAGCAGTTGGTACCGGTGATATTATTAAGGATAAGCCTATTGTGAATGTTCCAGGTTGTCCTCCAAACCCATATAACTTCCTTTCAACGGTTCTCTACTTCCTTACGTTTAAGAAGCTTCCACCAACAGATATTTACGGAAGGCCACTCTTTGGTTATGGAAGGAGAATTCACGACCAGTGTGAAAGAAGACCTCACTTTGACGAAGGAAGATATGTTGAGCAGTTTGGTGATGAGGGACACAGGCTTGGTTACTGTCTCTATAAGATGGGATGTAAAGCTCCAGAAACATTTTCTAACTGTTCAATAATCAGATTTAACGATGTTGAAGTATGGCCTGTTTCTGTTGGTAACGGTTGTTACGGATGTACAGAACCGAACTTCTGGGATACTATGACACCGTTCCATGAGAGACTCCCAGGTATCAGTTTGCCTGTTAATGGTGGAATAATTGCAAATGCTACAGATATTGGTAAGAAAGCTCTTGGTATTACGGCAGCAGCTCTTGCTATTCATGCTGGTATCGGTGTAGCTAAAAGCCTTGCGAAAGGTAAAAAAGAGGAAGAATAATTTTCAATAACAAAACCCCAGACGGAGGTTAAACTATGGCGAAGAGAGTAGTTGTTGACCCTATTACGAGAATTGAGGGTCACTTACGTATAGAGGTTGAGGTGGAAAATGGCAGAATTAAAGATGCCGTTTCTTCTGCTCAGATGTGGAGAGGTCTTGAAAATATTATTATCGGAAGAAAGGCAGATGATGCCTGGATGTTTGCTCAAAGGACATGTGGTGTTTGTACAACAGTTCACGCTATTGCATCTGTGAGGTCTGTTGAAAATGCTCTTAAGCTTGAAATTCCTTACAACGCTCAGATGGTAAGGAACCTTATTATTGCTTCTCACGCACTTCAGGATCATATCGTTCACTTTTATCATCTTTCTGCTCTTGACTGGGTTGATATTGTTTCAGCTCTCAAAGCAGACCCTAAAAAAGCTGCAGCAATAGCAGACAGCTATCAGAACTGGAAGCTTAACGGTGATTCTGTATTTAGGGCAGTTCAGGAGAAACTCAAGAAATTTGTAGCTTCAGGGCAACTCGGTATATTTGCTACAGGTTATTGGGGACATCCAGCAATGATTCTTCCACCGGAAGTAAACCTCATTGCGGTTACTCACTATCTCCAGGCTCTTGACTTCCAGAGAAAGGCATGTCAGGCAATTGCTATTCTCGGTGGTAAGAACCCACACATCCAGAACCTTGCTGTTGGAGGTGTATCTACTGCTATTAATCCTGATAACGTTGCTACACTTAACATGGAGAGACTTGAATATATTAAGACACTTCTTGATGATGTTAGAGACTTTGTTCAAAATTGTTACCTTCCTGATGTTATTGCTATTGCGTCTTTCTACAAAGACTGGCTCGCTTACGGTAAGACAGGTGAGTACTACCTTGCTGTTCCTGAGCTTCCTCAGGATACGAAAGGTGAGACATTCGATCTTCCAGGTGGAACAGTAATTAACAATAAGGTTACACCTATTAAGAGTTTCTACGATCCATACTTCATTAACAATGTTTATGAGAACATTACTCACGCCTGGTATGACGGTGACTGGACAAGGCATCCATGGGAAGAAGAGACAGTTCCTAAGTACACAGGTCTTAAGCCTGACGGAACTGTTGATGAAAATGGTAAATATTCATGGTCAAAAGCTCCAAGATTCAAAGTTAACGGCGAATATGTTCCTATGGAAGTTGGTCCTCTTTCTCAGGTTCTTGCAGGATATCTTCAGGGACACAAGCTTACCAGGAAATGGGCTGACTACGCACTGAATCAGCTCAGCAGCATGGCTGGAACAAAGGTTACTATCGAAAACCTCAAGTCAACGCCAGGCCGTCACCTTGCAAGAGCGATCAGAGCTGCAATGATGGCAGATCTTGCCATGAAGCAGTGGGAGCAGCTTGTTGACAACATTGGAAGGGGCGATCTTGAGATCTTCAATCCACCATCCTATCCGCAGGGAGAAATAAGAGGTTGCGGTTTCCATGAAGCACCACGTGGAGTTCTTTCTCACTGGTCTGTTGTTCACAATGGCGGAATAATGAAGAACTATCAGGAAGTTGTTCCTTCTACCTGGAATGCTGGTCCAAGAGACAGCAAAGGGCAGAGAGGTCCTTATGAAACTGCTCTTATCGGTAATCCAGTTGTTGAACCAGAGAAGCCGCTTGAAGTTTTAAGAACTGTTCACTCATTTGACCCATGTATTGCATGTGCTGTTCACATGATTGATCCTGAAGGTAAGGAAATCGTTAAAGTTAAAGCTCTGTAATGTTTGGGGGCTTTAAGCCCCCTTAATTTCCTCAAGGAGGGAACTAATGGCAGGTCACGGAAAAGATTATGAAAAAGTCTATGTCTGGAGCGTCCTGCTCAGGGTTTACCACTGGGTGTTTGCTCTTTCCATCTTTGTTCTTATTGCCACAGGCCTTTACATTGACTGGCCCTGGACAAATACATGGATGGAAGGGAGCCATCAGTGGACAATGGCTCTGATGAGGTATATCCACTATGTTGCAGGAATGCTCTTTACAATGGCTGTTATTACAAGAATTTACCTGTGGTTCTTTGGCAATAAAAACGAAAAAGTTTGGGATTTTGCTCCAATTACGCCAAGGAATATTAAAAACATGTTTACAACTGCTTTTTACTACGCTTATCTTACTGACAGCCACGAACACAGAACAGGCCATAACGCTATGGCAGGTATGTCATACGTTATGACTATTCTTCTTGCTGTTGTTCAGTTTATTACAGGTTTCTATCTGCTTTATCCTGAAAGCAGTTTCTTCGTGAGCCTTGGTTCAATTTTTGGAACTCAGCAGACGGCAAGATTTATCCATCATATTCTCAACTGGTATTTCGCGATCTTTGCACTTGTTCACATCTACATTGCTTCCTGGAACGATATCAGGAATCCTGAAGGGCTTATTTCTTCTATCTTCTCAGGATATAAGTTTTTCCCGAAGGATCATCACTGATTACTAAAAGTGGTATATAATAAGGGGGAGATTTTCTCCCCCTTATTTTTTTATGGTGATTTTACCAGAGGATCAGAAGGTCTTTTGGTGAGATTATCAGTATGAAAGGAGAGGTTATGGAAAAAATAGGTATAATGGGTGTAGGAAATATACTTCTTGGTGATGAGGGGTTTGGTGTTCATTTCATAGAGTATTTTAAAAGGCGGTATGATGTTCCAGAGAATGTTGAACTTATAGACGGTGGGACGGCTGGGATTTTTCTTTCACCTTTGATAGATTACATAAAAAAACTCATAATAATTGATGTTGTTGCCGTTGATGCAGAACCTGGTTCCATCTATACTTATGATAAGGAGGATTTTTACATAGATAATCTTCCTCTTAAACTTTCACCTCATCAGATAGGATTGCAGGAAGTTCTACTTTTAAACGATATAAAGGGCTCATGTCCTGAGTATGTTAAGCTTATTGGCATTGTTCCTGCATCTCTTGATCCTGATACAGAGCTTTCACCTATTTTAAAAGAGAAACTTAAAGATGTTGAGAAGTTGGTGATAGAAGAACTTAAAGCTCTTGGAGTAGAAGTAAAGCCTAAAAAGTTAGATAGTGAAGAAAAGATATGGTGGGAAAGGGATAAGAAGGAGGTTTAGTATGTGTGTAGGTGTTCCTATGAGGATAGTGGAAATAAACTATCCTATGGCAGTTGCAGAGGCAAAAGGTGTTAAGAGAAACATAAACTTGATGCTTATACCTGAAGAAGATGTTAAAGTTGGTGATTATGTGATGGTTCATGTTGGTAGTGCCATTGAAGTTATTAGTGAAGAGGCGGCTAATGATATATGGGAGGCGTTAGACGAGCTTCTTGAATTTATGGATCAGGAGTCTGGATAATGCATGAAACCTCACTTGTAATGGGAATGTTTGATAATATCGTGAAGGTTGCAGAAAAAGAGAATGCGAAAAAAGTTCTTAAAGTTAGAGTAAAAATAGGGAAGCTGGCAGGCGTTGTGATAGATTCTTTTGTTTTTGCTTTTGATTCTCTCAAAAGTGAATATCCTTATATGAAAGACGCAGTTCTGGAAATAGTGGAAGTTCCTGCTATTTACAGATGTTTTGATTGCGGAGAGGAGTTTGAAGTTGATAATGCTTATTTTCCTGAGTGTCCAAAGTGCGGTTCTCTAAATGTTATGATGCTTTCAGGTGAAGAGTTGGAAGTTGTTGATATAGAGATTGATGTTTAGGAGGTTATTATGTGTGATGTTTGTGGATGCGGCACACCGTCTCATGAACATGATCATGAACATACGCATGAACATGAAAATGTTAAGACTGTAAAGCTTGAAGAGAGTCTTTTTAAACAGAATGATAAGTATGCGGAAGAAAATAGAAAGCATTTTGATGAGAAAAATCTTCTTGCCATTAACCTTATAAGTTCTCCGGGTTCAGGAAAAACGACACTCCTTGAAAAGACAATAGAAAAGTTGAAAGATGAATTTACAATAGGTGTTCTTGAAGGAGATATTGAAACAGAGAGAGATGCCGAGAGAGTAAGAGCTAAAGGGGCTTATGCTGTTCAGCTTACTACCGGTGGTGCCTGCCATCTTGAAGCTCCTCTTGTTCATAAGGGGTTTCACGCTCTTGAACATCAACTTGAAGGGAAAGAGCTTGATGTTCTTTTTATAGAGAATGTCGGTAACCTTGTTTGTCCAAGCTCTTTTGACCTTGGCGAGCATGTGAGAGTTGTTCTGGTATCTGTTCCGGAAGGTCCTGACAAACCGGCGAAGTATCCGAAAGCTTTTACCACGTCTGACGTTTTTATCATTACGAAAATAGATCTTCTTCCCCATTTTGATTTTGATGTTGAAAAGGTGAAAAAGGAAGCTCTTTCTCTTAATCCAAAACTTAAAATTTTCACAATTTCAACGGTAACAGGCGAAGGGCTTGGCGAATGGATTAACTATTTGAAAGAACTTATAAAGAATAAGAAGGGCGTTTAAGGTAAAGGGGTTTTCCCCTTGCCTTTTTACCATTCAATCATATATTTTTCCCTATGATTTTTCTGCCCACGTGGCTCAGGAGGTTAGAGCGCACCCTTGGTAAGGGTGAGGTCGGCGGTTCAACTCCGCCCGTGGGCACCATTTCGGGGAAGAGGGAAAATTGAAAATAATAGCTCATCGGGGAGCATCTTTTTATTCTCCTGAAAATACGATTTCTGCCTTTAATCTGGCTTTTCAAATGGACGCTGATGGCATTGAGATGGATGTTAGACTTTCTAAAGATGGTGAAATAATAGTTATTCATGATAAGACCACTGATAGGACGGGGGATAAGAGCTTAGATGTTTCTAAAGTTTCTTATGATTCTTTGAAGACTGTTGATGTAGGTTCGTATTTTGCTCCTGAATTTAAGGGAGAAAGAATTCCGCGTTTAAAAGATGTAATTAAACTGTTTGGTGATAAAGAGCTTTATATTGAGATTAAAACAGATGTAGAAATAATTTCTCATCTTATTGCTCTTTCAAAAAGCCTTTCTTTTTCAAAAGATTTCCTGTTTTTCAGTTTTGATTTTGAAGTTGTTAAGCGGTTGAAGGAGTTTTTTCTTCGTAACAGAGTTTTGTTTATAGTTGATTACGGTTATAACGTTCCTAATAGAGATGGAATTTACGAAGATATCGTTTCAATGGTGAAAAGCGCTTCCCTTGATGGTGTTTCAACATGCCCCAGTTTAAAACACGGAAGAGAAGCTACAACTTTCTTTAAGTCTGCAGGGCTTTTCTGGAATGTCTGGACGGTGGATAATCCTTATCTTGCAAAGGAGTTTAAATCCCTCGGAGTGGATTCACTCTCTACCAACCGTCCAGACTGGATAATATCTCAGGTAAGGTAGTAGAAACTTTCTTCATCTGTTTTGTATTTTGAAAAGAATTCTTTTTTGAATTCTTTGAATTGTTTATTTTTAATGGCTTCTCTCGTTTTCTCCATCAATTGTGCGTAGAAGTGAAGGTTATGTATTGAGTTGAGTATCAGGGCATTTATCTCTTTTGAGGCGAACAGGTGCCTTAAATAAGCCCTCGAGAAGTTTCTGCAGGTGTAGCAGTCACAGTTTTCGTCAACAGGCCTTTCGTCGCTTTTGTATTTTGCACTTTTTATGTTGAGTTTTCCATTCCATGTAAACAAGGTTCCGTTTCTCGCGTTTCTTGTTGGCATTACACAGTCAAACATATCAACACCGTGTTCAACGGCAACGATTATATCTTCAGGTTTTCCGACTCCCATCAGGTATCTCGGTTTTTCATACGGTAAGAGAGGGGCTATGAGAGATGTGATTCTATACATATCTTCTTTTGGTTCGCCAACGCTGAGTCCGCCTATTGCAACGCCGTCAAAAGGAAGGTCTGAAGTCAGTTTTGCGCTTAATATCCTTAAATCGTCAAATGTTCCGCCCTGAACGATACCAAAAATGGCTGTTTTATCGCTTGTTCGTGCTTCGATGCTTCTTTTTGCCCAGCGGTAGGTTCTTTCAAGGGAATGTTTTGCATATTCTCTCGTTGCAGGATAAGGTGTGCATTCGTCAAGAACCATTCCGATATCAACGCCGATTTTCTCTTCATATTCGATAACAAGTTCCGGTGAGAAGAAATGTTTGGAACCGTCAATATGGGAGCGGAAATAGACACCTTCTTCAGTAAGTTTCATCAGATCGCCCAAGCTGAAAACCTGGAATCCACCGCTATCGGTGAGTATAAGACCGTCCCAGCCGACAAATTTATGAATACCTCCGACATTTTCAATCAGTTCTGTGCCGGGTCTTAGGTAAAGATGGTATATGTTGGAAAGAACCATGGAGTAACCGGAGCTTTTTACTTCTTCCCATCTCACCCCTTTTATTGCTCCTGCCGTTGCTACCGGCATAAAACATGGAGTTTCCGTCTGTCCGTGAGTTCCTTTTAAGATACCAGTTCTTGCCTTTCCATCACTTGCCAATATTTCAAAATTTAACATTTTGTCTCCTTATGAAGTTTTTAGCTGATATAATATATGATATGAAAAGGTTTTCTGTAATTATACTTCTATTTTTTCTCTTTTTTTCTTCTTTGGTGTCAGCCATGACAAGGGAAGAGGTCGAAGATTTTTCCCGACTTAATTTCTCCTCTCCGGTTTCTTATCTTGTATTTCTTCAGAAATATCCAGATTCTCCGTTTAAGAGAACTGTTAAAGAGATGTTTATCGATTCTATTAGTGAAACCGGTAACTATTCCGATTTTGCCGATGTTGGATTTTCTGAAATTTCTGATTATTATAAGGTTAAGCTTGCAGAGATTTATAGAAAACGTGGATTGGAGATAAAGGCACGAGAACTTTATAAAAAGGTTTTTTCCAGAACAAACAGTTACGATGAGCAGATTATCGTTGCTAACGCTGGTGACACTACTTTCCTAACAGAAAATCAGACTATAATTGCAAATAAAATTTGGTTTGCAATGAAAAACAGGAACTTTGACATTGCGAAATTTTATTTATCTTTGCTTCCTCCGGAAAATAAATTTTACCTTTATTTTAAAGGTGTAATTCTGTATAAAACGGGAAGGCGTAAAGAAGCACTTTTCTGTTTTAAAAATTCTTCCATTCCTGAGGCACTGTTTTTCCGTCTTATTCTTGAAAAGGATCCCTTTGTGAAAATCGAACTGTTGCAGGAACTTTTGGATTCTAATGCGAGGAGAAGTTTTAAATTTTCCGGTGCGAGAATTACGCTTAACAAACTGCTTGTTTCCAATCTTTCTCTTTTTAAACTTGCTCTGGATAGCGTTAAAAGTTTTGATGCTGTTTTATATAAAGAGTATCTTGCCAAATATTACGTTAATGTAGGTCAGTTCAAAAATGCTCTGTCTATCTTAAACAGTATGCACACACCTTCTGCTGAAGGTTTAGCTGCGGCTATAGAATTAGCCGTTTTCGATAAGCGAGTGAACTTGAATGGAAATAATTTCTACTCCTTTGTTTTGACCGGTAGAAAGCCGAAAGTGACCTTCTTAAAACCTTCTATTTCAATGGTAAATGACGAGGGGTTAAGATTTATTTTAAAAAGAAGAAGATATTTTTTGTTGAATTTTGTGGATTTTTCCCGGTTTTCTCCTTTTGATGCTGCTGTTGCGTGTTATCTTGCAAAAAGATATAAAGACGCCATAAGGTTTGCTTCAAAAACGCTGGGTGGCAGAATATCCAAAAGGCAAAAAGCTGTTCTTTACACGATTCTTTATCCGTCCCCTTCGGTTTTTAAAGGTGATATTGTTTCTCTTTCTATTGCACGGCAGGAGAGTCTGTTCGATCCGGGGGCTTTTTCAAGAAGCGGTGCTATAGGTTATATGCAGATAATGCCTTTTACGGGAAGGCATATAGCGTTTATAAAAGGTGATAACTTTAATGTTTCTAATCTATACGATATTAAAACTAATATTTCTTATGGAACTTTCTACATAAAGAAATTAATAAGGCAGTTTGGTTCGCTTCCGCTTGCAGCAGCTGCTTACAATGCAGGTCCAGGTCGGATCAGGAGGCTTCTAAAGCTTTACGGCGGTGTTGATTCTAATACTGATCTTGTGTTGTTTGTTGATACATTTCTGCCTCTTGATGAAACAAGGAATTATGTTAAGAAAGTGGTTTCCAATTGCTTCTTTTACTCTAAAAAATTCGGTGTAAGTGATAAGATCTGCCGGGTAAAGTGACCCGGCAGAATTGAGTTATTCTGATTGTTTTGTATTCCCATAAGTATAGACAAATAGAAGAGGAATAAACACAAGTGTAAGAAATGTTCCTACTATAAGTCCTCCGATTGCAACGGCGCCAAGTGGTGCAAGTCTTTCAAGTCCTATTGCATTTCCCATTGCGACAGGAAGCATTCCTGCGGTTGTTGCAAAAGCGGTCATAAGCACAGGTCTTGTTCTGATTTTTATACTTTCAAGGATCGCCTCTTTCGGACTCATTCCATTTTTGATGCCGTTAAGTGCAAAGTCTATGAGCAGTATAGCGTTGTTAACAATAATACCACTTAACAGGACAAATCCCATCATTGCAGGCATTGATATGTGGTAGTCAAAGATAAGCAGTGACCATGCAGCTCCAATAAGCGTAAGAGGGATAGAGACAATAATGAGCAGAGGAGCTTTTACAGAGTTGAACATGGGAACAAGGACAAAGAATATAAGTAGAACAGCAAAACCTATGGCTTTAAGCATTCTTTTGGCAGAATCTGTAAACTGTTTTATATCGCCTGTTTGCTCCATTCTTACATCAGGCGGAAGTTTTTTTCCTTTGAATGCTTTTTCGAAACTTGCCATTATGTGGGTTATTGCTGCTTTTTTTCTGAATCCGTAAACATCGAGGGTGTACTGGAGTCCTTCTCTTGTTATTACGTTAGGTTCGTAAACGTAACTTATCTTTGTAACGGTGGAAAGAGGAATTTTACCCAGTTTGCTGTTTATCAGGGTGTTTTCAAGTGTTTTAATAGAGTCTCTGTCTGTTTTTTCGAGCCATACTCTTATTGTAAAGTCTTTTGCATTCACTACGGGAAAAGAGGCTGCTTTTATACCTCTTAGAACTGTTGTTAGTTGCGTGGCTATGTCTTCAGGTGTTAAACCATATGCTGCTGCTTTCTTTTCATCTACATTTAGGACGTAAACTTTTTTGTTTTTGTTCCATGTTTTAGCGACACAGGTTATGCCTTTTGTCTTATATATAGCTTGTTCTACGATTTTCCCTGCTTTTTCCAGAGAATCAAAATTTGATGAGTAAAGTGTAACGTCAATGTTTCCTCTGATACTTGAGAGAGCGGTCGCACCGTAGTCTGAAACGGTAAATTGTTCTATGTTAGGTATTTTGGCTATTTTCTTTCTTAACTCGTCTTCTATCTGCCAGATTGATTTTTTCCTTTCAAATCGGTTTACGTAAGTTGCTGTGATGCTAATGGAGTCTATACCTCCTCCGCTTCCTATAGATAAGACTCCAGGTTCGCTTCCGATAGATGATGAAACTCTCAGAACTTTGCCGCTCGAGTATATTGCTTTTATGGTTTTTTTAAGCACTTCTTCACTGTCTTTTATCTTCAGATTAGGGTCCACGGTGATTCCGATTTTCACGATGCCGGTGTCCATGGGTGGCATAAGTTCTTTTCCGACAATAGGCATAAGCCCTTTTACACTCATCACGAAAAGGAATACCAGGAATAAAACGTATCCTGCTGCAACCTTTTTATTTTCTAGTCCCTTTTTGACAAGATTGTGGAAAAACATTCTGAAAACGTTGTTTATTCTGGAGATTATGCTTTCAAATATCTCTTCTGCTTTTAGTATGAGCGGATTTTTTATTGCGAGGAGTCTGAGTGACAGCAGAGGAACGGCTGTTATGGATATCGCGTAGGAAGCTGCAAGAGCAAGGAGTAGTGTTCCTGCAAGAGGCCTGAATATTGTTTGTGGATAGTCTCCCACAAACATAATCGGGAATAGAGCAGCCATTGTTGTGATTGTTCCTGCAAGATCTGAGAACATTATCTCTTCAGTCCCTTCTATTACAGCTTTCTTTATTGGTTTTTTAAGCTCTCTATAGTGCCTTTCTATGTTTTCCATTACGACGACGGCGTCGTCAAGAAGGAGTCCAAGAGCCAGGATTATGGCTGTAAGAGTTACAACGTTAAATTCTATTCCGGTTAGCCACATAAGGGCTACTGTTGTTGCATAAACCAGAGGAATTGTAAACAGGACGACAAGCACCTGCCTGAAGCTTGCAAGGAAGAAAAATACCACGATAGTGGACATGACTATCGCGTCTCTTAAAGATTCAAACATGTTAGTGGTGCTTTGAAGAATCGTATCTTTTTGTGTGTCTGTTATGTGGAAGTTGAGCGTCGGGTATTTTTTCTTTATGACCTTGAGAATTTTTTCGACTTTGTCTATTGTCTTTATGACATCTGCGTTTGTTTCTCTCTGAACGGCAAGTGCTATTGCAGGTTCTTCGTCGCCGTAATAGAGAGCGCTGTTTTCATAATGTCCAAAGTAAACCTTTGCTATATCACCTATTGTTACATCTTTTATTATTGGGATATTCTTGATTTTATCAAGAATGTCTCTTTTCCCTTTTATTTTCAAAAGAACTTTGCTGTAGTTTCCCGTTATTGAACCTATGGCAAAGTCTCTATCGTGTTTTGAGAGTGCGGCGATAACCATGGCGGGAGACAATCCATATTTGTCCAGTTTTTTCTTGTCAGGTATGACCATTACTTCTTTTTTGTATCCACCGAAAATATCCACATTAGCAACGCCGTCGATTTTAAGCAGAGTATCTTTTATGTCATTTTCGGCGATTTCTCTCACATCAGTAAGGGGAAGTTTCTTAGATGATACCGAGATAACTACGATCGGCTCTAGTGTATCATCTATTTTGTAAACCTGAGGTTCTCTGATATCAGGCGGAAGGTCGTTTTTAATTTTTGACAAAGCCTGTGTGACTTCTGTTGTTGCAGCGTCTATGTTTTTTCCGTAGTTGAATTCGGCATGTATTACGGTAACTTCGTCAATTGTTGTTGAGTATACTCGTCTTATGCGATCAAGGGTGTAAAGCTCTCTTTCGACCGGAACTACAACGTTAGATGCGATTTCCTTTGCCGAGGCTCCCGGTTCTACTATTACGACGGCTACTTCTGGTCTGTTTGAGTTGGGGAAAAGCTTTCTGTTTATGTTGTTGTAACCAAATATTCCCAGAAACAGGAATATTGCCAGAAATGAATAGATAAAGTAAGGTCTTTTTAGTAAGCTCTTGATCATTCCTCACCACCTGCCACGATTCTTATTAGTTTTGATTCACTACCAACGGCAACGGGTTCGTTTATGGAAGGTTTTATAACGGCTTTTTTGTCATCTTCAGCTACAACTGTTACTTTTTTGAGTCTGGATTGTCCGTTTTCTTTGACGACGACGAAGGTTCCGTTATCTCTGTGAACTAACGCGTTTAACGGAACAGTTGTTCCTTGTGCTTTTTTAAGGATAACTTTTACGTTAATAAGACTGCCCTGGGGGATTTCTTTTCCGTTTTCAAGTACCGCTTCGGCGGTGGGTAATCCGTTTTCTGCTTCCGGATAGATCTTTGTTACTTTTCCGGTTCCGTATTTTGGTATCGTTACTGGTTGTCCCGGCTTTAGGTGAATATCGTCCGGGAATGTGAATACTATTTTTTCGTAACCTGTAAGTATTGAAAGTATAGGCTTACCCGGAACTGCAAGGTTGCCTTCCCTGATGAAGACCCTTCCCACAATTCCGTTAACCGGAGATGTTATGGTTGTGTAATTTAACAGACTCTCTTTCCCTTTTATAGCTTCTTTTAATCCTGATATTTCGTTATGTTTTGCTTCAATCGCTTTTTGGGCACTTTCCACTTTTATGGTTTTAAGTTTTAGTTCTGTTTCGGCTCCTTCAAGCTGTTCTTTTGATGCTCCTCCGGCTTTGTATAGTGCTTTTATTCTTTTGTATTTGTCCTCTGCAAATTTCTTTTCTGTTTGAGCGGCTTTCAGAGATAGTTTGAGCGCTTCCAGTGATTTTTCTGCGGCTTTCAGGTTTTCTCTTAGTTGCTTTATACTGCTTTCAATTTCACTTCCGTCTATTTTTGCCAGCAGCATTCCTTTATGGACTTTCTGGTTCTCAGAGACGTAAACTTTGTCTATGTATCCAGAAAGTTTTGTCGAAACGAGAACGGTATTTTCTCTCAAAGCTTTTCCTGTGAATAGGGCAGTTTCAGTTACGTTTCCTTTTTCTGGAAGGACAGTTTTAACGATAATTGAAGGAATAGTCGGTAGAGAGGCTGCTTCCATTTCAGCCTTTCTTTTTTTTACCAGTCTTATTCCTGCAAATACGACTGCTGCCACTACAGCAATGGTTAAGATTTTTCTCATTATTTCACCTCGCCTTTGACGAACTTCAGATAATATATTGCGTCAATTAGATCATATTTTGCCGATATCAGACGGCTTTTTGCACTTTCAAATCTTGCTTCTGCATTTAAGAGATCGTATATCGTTCCGGCTCCCGTGTCATACCTTACTTTTTCTATTTCTTTAACTTTTCTGGCAAGTTCCAGCTCTTTTTCTGTTCCTCTTATTTTCTCTTTTGCCGTTTCTATTTTTGCCAGTGCTTCTGTTAAATTTTTCTGTAGAAATAGTTTCTCTTTTTCTATTTCGATTTTTGATGAGAGCACTCCTTCTTTTGCCATTTCCAGCTTTGCTTCTCTGCTGCCGAAATCGAATAGTAGCCAGTTGAAGCTTATTCCTACCTGCCAGAGTTCGGCACTTTCTCCTGCTCCGTAGTTTCTACCGTAGTAAGCGTCGAGATTAACTGATGGGAAGTAAGAAGATTTTAGTTTTTTTGTAAGTTTTTTACTCTTTTCCATCTGGAGACGGGCTATTTTTACTCTGATGTTTTCAGATAGATTTGTGTCGGGAGTCTCTTTGGGTTCGCCATTAATCGGTTCAAGTTCTCCTATATTTTTTTTGCCCATTAAAAAGGCAAGTGCAGAACGTAAGGTTTTGATGTTTCCGTTTATAGTCTCTATTTCAGTATTGATTTTTTCTATCTCTGTTTCGACTTTTAATAGGTCTATTTCAGGTCTCTTTCCTGTTTTTATACCTACCTGTATCTCTTTTTTTAAAGTATTGAGAGCATTTATATATGATGATAGGGCGTTCCTGTTTTCTTTTAAGGATAGAATTTTCAGGTATATTGAGCGAACGTTGTAAGCAATCTGAGATTTTGAGAGCTGAAGGTAATCTTCTGCAAGTTTCTTCTCGAGGTTTGCTATTTTGACATCTTCAATTTTTGAGAATCCGGAGAATATATTTACCGTATAGGCTATTCCAAGGCTTCCTATGTCTCTGTCCGAAGGCACCGGAGACAGAATAGGGGGAACTATAGGAGTGAGAGTTCTCGGTATGTTGTATCTTGTGTAGCTTCCTTTCAGTATGAATTTTCCGAAATTTCCTCTTTTTTTGCTTTTAACGTTCAATTTGGCAGAACGGATCTTTGTTTGTGTGATAAGAATGTCAGGGTTATTTTTGAGTGCGGTGTTCACCGCTTCTTCCATTGTCAGTCCGTATGCTGTTATTGGAAGCAATACGGCAATGACCGGTAAAAGCTTTTTCAACGTTTCCTCCGGGTAACGTGGTCTGTGTTTAAAGATACTTACTATTTTTCCTCTTTCATTGATGTTTGTCAAAAATTTGTAGTTAATTTTCTTGACAGAGTTTCTTTTAAGAGTTATGCTAATGATAATCTTTTTCAAAAAAGAGGTGAAAGTGAGGAAACTTCTTAGTATTACTGCAATTTTATTGATTTTTACAACCGGAAGTTATGGGGCTGTTTCTAACCTTGAGATTTACAGGGGCATGTTTTTAAGAGAAACTGCTCATTTAAGGAAAACACCTCTGCATGAAGCGGTGTTGAGAAACGATTTTAATGAAGTAAAGAAGCTTGTTTCAAGTGGTTTTGATGTAAATGTTCGTGATGCTAAGGGAATGACGCCACTTGATTATGCGGTGGCTCTTGATGAGTCAAGAATCGTTCGATTTTTGTTGGATCACGGAGCAGATCTTAATCTTAGGGATTCACAAGGTTACCTTCCTATCCATTTTGCTGCAGAAAACGATGCCATTGATTCTTTGAAAATTATTGTAGAAAAAGGTGCTGATGTAAATAGCCGTGATCGTCTTGGATTTACACCGCTTCATAGAGCGGTTTTGAACGGTAATTTTGATGTTGTTAAGTACCTCATAAAAAAGGGGGCTGATGTTAATTGTAAAAACTCAGGTGGTTATCAACCGATTCATTATGCTTCTATAAAGGATTATCCTGAAATTTTAAATTTCCTGATTTCTGCTGGAGCCAATGTAAATGCTAAGAATTTTATGGGCTTTACACCTCTCCATTTTGCTGTTTATAAGGGAAACTTTGATGTTGTTAAGATTCTTGTAAATCATGGAGCTAACGTGAACGAGAAAGATGTTCATGGCTGGACTCCACTTTTGAAAGCTATAATGAAGCACAGAGGCAAGATAGCTGTATTTCTTATTGATAACGGGGCTAATATTTTTCTTGGAACCGCTCTTGGTGAAAAGCCGATCCATTTTGCTGCTGGAGAGGGAGAAATAAGTATTGTTAAGCTTCTTTTACAAAAAGGGGCAGATATTAATGTTAGAAATAAAGCAGGCAACACGCCGTTACATTATGCTGTCTATATGAACAAGGTTAACATGGTTAAATTTTTATTGTCAAATGGTGCCGATGTGAATGTTCAGAATAAAGCAGGAGAGACGCCTCTTTACCTTGCGGCTAAAAATGGTAGTTACAGGATTGTGAAATTGTTGCTTGAATCGGGAGCCGATGCTAATCTTAAAACGAAAAAGGGTCTTACTCCTCTTTCCATTGCTGCGATGAAAGGATATATTAATATAGTGAAGCTTCTTGAAAATCATGATAGAGCGGGGAATATTTAAAATAATTTTAAAGAAGGGGTTATGAAAAGGGGATTTGGAATTTTTTGGGAAGTAAAAATGTTGAAAAGTATATTGACATTGATTTGCTCTTTTACTAATATTTCTATTGCAAATAATTCTTATTACCAATAAGGAGGTGGAGTATGGCTCTGGTAGGACAGAAAGCTCCTGAGTTTGAGCTTCAGGCGTATGACCCAACAACAGACAGCTACACATCAGTAAAGCTTGCCGATTATGTTCCTAACAATGATGGTAAGTTTCTGATTGTATGCTTCTATCCGGCAGATTTCACATTTGTCTGACCAACGGAATTGGCTGCGGTCGCAGCTATGCACGAAGAGATTAAGAAGCGTGGTGCTGAAGTAATCGCAATCTCAACAGATACGGTGTTTAGTCACCAGATTTTCTGCAAGGTAGAGCCTCTTATGAAAGATGTTAAGTTTCTTCTTGCTGCTGATCCGACAGGAGAAACAGCAAGAAAGTATGGCGTTTACATGGAAGATGCAGGTATTGCAAGAAGGGGAAGATTTATCATCAATCCTGACGGGGTGATTGTTGCCGAAGAGGTTCTCAATCCACCGGTTGGTAGGAGCGTTAAGGAACTTCTCAGACAGCTTGATGCATGGAAGTATGTTTATGAACATCCTGATGAAGCTTGTCCTGCAAACTGGAGACCTGGCAAGACGACACTCAAGCCCGGTCCGGACATTGCGGGTAATGTTGGAAGTGTGGTAACCATCGATGAAATTCTTTCAGAGTAAAAGGTTATTAGAACTTAATAAAGAGAGATGGGAACTAAACTCCCATCTCTCTTTGCTTTAAAGAGCAAAAAATTGAGATTACAACAAACTCCAAGGAGGATAAGATGGACTTTCTCCTGACGCTATCCCGTCTGCAGTTTGCGATGACAGCCTTTTTTCACTTTATTTTTGTCCCTCTTACGCTTGGTCTTTCAACGCTTATTGCGATTATGCTCACCATTTATTACAAAACGGGAAATGAAACTTACAAAGAGATGGCGAAATTCTGGACAAAACTTTTTGCCATTAACTTTGCTATCGGTGTGGCAACAGGTATTGTCCACGAATTTGAATTTGGTATGAACTGGTCTGTCTATTCCCGTTTTGTAGGTGACATTTTCGGTGCTCCGCTTGCTTTTGAAGGATTGATGGCATTTTTCTTGGAATCAACTTTCATAGGTATTCTTATCTTTGGATGGGATAGAGTACCCCAAAAAGTTCACCTATTAGCTGCGTGGCTTACAGCTATCGGTAGTAACATATCTGCTTTCTGGATTCTTGTTGCGAACGGCTGGATGCAGCATCCTGTTGGTTCAAAACTTGTTGAAGGTCTTGCAGGGAAAAAAGCCGTTCTTACAAATTTTGCAAGCATCGTTTTAAATCCAGTTGCCGATACAAAGTTTATGCATACGATAACGGCTGGGTTTATCCTTTCTGCAATTTTTGTTTTGAGCATTAGTGCTTATCACCTTCTCAAAGGAAACAATATCGATCTCTTTAAAAAGTCAGCTTTTATCGCTATCGTGTTTGGTTTAATGGCTTCTGTTGCAGAGATGGGTATAGGACACGTTCATACAATAGAAGTTGCAAAAGTTCAGCCCACAAAAATAGCAGCTGCCGAAGCTCTGTGGGAGACGAAGAAAGGTCCTGCCATTGCGATTGCTGCCTGGGCAGATCAGAAAGGTCAGCGCAACGTTTTTGAAATTCCTTCAATTCCGGGATCACTCAGTATGATGCTATACAATTCGCCATCTGCTGAGGTGAAGGGTCTTAAAGATCTTCAAAAGGAGTTTGAAAAAGTTTGGGGTCCTGGCAACTACATTCCTCCTGTAAACATTACTTTCTGGTCATTCCACCTCATGATATATCTCGGGATGTTCTTTGTTCTTCTC
Source organism: Desulfurobacterium indicum (assembly GCF_001968985.1). NCBI lineage: Bacteria > Pseudomonadati > Aquificota > Aquificia > Desulfurobacteriales > Desulfurobacteriaceae > Desulfurobacterium > Desulfurobacterium indicum. The sequence goes on from NZ_MOEN01000006.1 coordinate 48,120, forward strand.
TTTGCTGTTGGACTTTTAAAGTTTAAGAATCTGGAAAACAGCAAGACATATCTTAAAATTGCTTTGTTCTCTTTGCCGCTGCCCTACATAGCAAACTGGCTTGGTTGGGCTATGGCAGAGGTAGGAAGACAACCGTGGATAGTCTATCCTCTTAACTGGAAGGACAATACTTCAGTGGCACTTAAAACGGCAGAAGCCGTTTCAAAAATTACTAACTTTGAGATTCTCACAAGTTATGTGATTTTCCTCGTGATATTTACAGGTCTTGCGATTGCAGACTTTTACCTCCTTGCAAAATATGCTTCAAAAGCACCTGAAAATCATTAATCTGGCGGAGGTGTAGCTATGAATTTTGATTTACAATCAATCTGGTTTTTACTTGTAGGGGTGCTTATTATCGCCTACCTTGTAACAGACGGTTTCGATTTTGGGGTTGGTATTTTGCATCCGTTTATTGCGAAAAATGACGTTGAAAGAAGAACAATGCTTAACTCTATTGGTCCTGTATGGGACGGAAATGAGGTGTGGCTCATTACTGCAGGTGCGGCAGTTTTTGCTGCGTTTCCGGAACTTTATGCTGCACTGTTTAGTTCTTTATACATAGCACTTTTTGTTGTTCTTGTTGCGCTGATAATGAGGGCGTGTGCTTTTGAATTTAGAAGTAAAGAGGAAAATCCATCATGGAGAAACTTCTGGGATTGGATGGTGTTTTTTGGAAGTGCAGCTCCTGCTCTTTTGGTGGGGGTTGCAATTGGTAATGTTCTCGCCGGACTGCCAATAATTAACAGTTTAACAAGAGGTGATTCACTTTCTGGTTTTGTGTACGCTGAAAAGTTCCCTGTTAGCTTTCTGAATCTTATCAATCCGTTTACAACTCACGGCCTTTACGGACTAATTGTTGGTGTAACGACATTCCTTTTCTTTACGCTTCACGGTGTTTCATGGCTTCTCTGGAAAACAGAAGGGACTATAACGGAAAGAGCAAAGTCAGTGGCTACAAAGCTCTGGTTTGCTTTTGTCGTTTTCTACGTTCTTTGTCTTGGTTTCGGTTATACGATATCTTTCAAAATTGGCGATGCTTCAAAACTTTCATTTTTAGGACTTCCTCAAAATCTTGTAGAGGCTATAAAACCTCACATAAACAATGGAGTTATAGAGCATGCACTTTTCAGAAGCATGCCACTTGAGATTCTTATGATTATTGCAGCAGTTGTTTGTGCAGTTCTTTATTTCTTTTTCGTTCAGAAGTCTGACGGGAAAAGGGCTTTTCTATTCTCTGCTTTAACGGTTGCTTTTGCAACACTTGGTGCTGCTATTGGTGCTTATCCGTTTATGGTTCCGTCATCTCTTGGTGTTGAAAACAGCATTACCGTTTACAACGCTGCTTCAAGCACTTTGACTCTCACTGTTATGCTTATAGCAGCGCTCATTTTTGTTCCTATCGTTATTGCCTATCAGGTTTGGGCTTATAGAATCTTCCTCTTTAAGATTTCTCCGGAAAGCCTTGAAAGAGAGCTTAAGGCCGAAGGTGAAGAAGCAGAACTTTATTAATACCGGAGGTAACTATGTGGTTTGTTCTTGCTATTATCTGGTATGTAGTGCTCACTATGGCAACGATTAAAATAGCTCAGGCGAAGTTAGAGGGGTAACCCTCTAACTTCCACTTAACCTTTTGAGGTTGTGTATGAAAGGGCTGAATAGAGATATAGAGGAGCTTTTGGATCAGGGATTGTCATTTAAAGATGTCCGGAAGCATCTGGAAAAGAAATATAAGAAAGAGCTTTCATTTACGGCCATTTCTTACTTTACTTACTTTTTTATTTTTGGATTTCCGGTTTTGATAGTTGCGGCTGTTTTTCTCAAGTTTGGAAACCTTACAGGAACTGCTTACTACATTGACAGGTTAATTCTTCTACTTGGTGCAATGGCAACCTTGAAAGGTTTTGTTGGACATTTTGTTTCTGTGTTTTTAAGAAGAGAGAAGTTTGAAGAGGAGTTCAAGAAAGTAAGACGTTTAAGGGAGGCAGATTATGGAAAAAGTTCAGGATAATACTTTAAGAAATCTTTTCTTTGCGATTTTCGGTGTTTATCTTCTTGTTCTTTTCTTAACTTCCATTTCAATGCTTTGATTATGTGGGGGGCAACCCCCTTACATAATTAAGGTTCTATAACGTCTTTTTTCAGATATTTTCTGAGAACGTCAGGAATTATGACTGAGCCGTCCTTCTGTTGGTACTGTTCAAGTATTGCTATTACTGTTCTTCCAACGGCAAGACCTGAACCGTTCAAAGTGTGAACGAATCTTGTTTTTCCCTCTTTGTCTCTAAATTTTATCATTGCTCTTCTTGCCTGAAAATCCTCACAGTTGCTGCATGAAGAGATTTCTCTGTATCTGTTCTGCGAGGGAATCCATACTTCTATATCATAAGTTTTTGCTGCTGAGAATCCGAGGTCTCCGGTGCACAGAGCAACGACTCTGTAATGAAGGTTAAGGAGTTGAAGAACTTTTTCAGCTTCGTTTACAAGTTTTTCCAGTTCTTTGTAAGATTCATCAGGATGGACAATTTTAACAAGCTCTACCTTGTTGAACTGGTGGAGTCTCATTATTCCTCTTACATCTTTTCCATGAGATCCGGCTTCTTTTCGAAAACACGGAGTGTATGCTGTGTAGTATTTTGGCAGTTCTTTCTCTGGCAGGATTTCTCCTGCATGGATGTTTGTAAGAGGAACTTCAGCTGTAGGTATCAGCCATAAATCTTCACCCTCTATTTTGTAAAGGTCTTCTGCGAATTTTGGAAGTTGGCCTGTCCCTATGAGTGTTTTTGTGTTTACCATGAAAGGAGGAATTATCTCTTCGTAGCCATGCTCTTCTGTGTGAAGATCAAGCATGAAGTTTATCAGAGCCCTTTCTAACTTTGCTCCCCAATTTTTATAAATGACGAAGCGTGAACCTGCGAGTTTTGTTGCTCTTTCAAAATCTAATATGTCAAGTTTTTCAGCTATATTCCAGTGAGGGACGGGCTCAAAGTCAAATTCAGGCTTTTCTCCCCAGTATCTGACAGTAACGTTTTCTGTTTCGTCTTTTCCAACAGGCACTGTTTCGTGGGGAATATTCGGGATTGCCAGAATTAGCTTGTTAAATTCAGCTTCAACATTTTTTAAAACTTCTTCCAGTTCTTTGCTCTTTGCGGAAGCTTCTTCAGCCTGCTTCTTTTTAAGGTTGGCTTCGTCGATTTTTTTCTCTCTGTAAAGTGTGCCTATCTCTTTTGAAAGTTTATTTCTTAAAGCCTTTAAGGATTCGAGTTCGGTTATTATTTCTCTTCTCTTTCTGTCTATTTTAAGTAGAGCATCTAATTTCTTTGAAAGTTCCGGATTTCTTAGAGAGAGTTTCTCTTTTATCTTTTCAGGATTTTTCCGGATCTCTTTTATATCAAGCATTTTCGACTTCCTCCTCTACCTTTGATACTGCAACTACGCTATCATCATCAGAAAGTCTCTGGACTCTTACGCCTCTTGTATGTCTACCTATTATGCTTATGCTTCCTGCGTTTATCTTTATCACTTTTCCTTTTTTGGAGACGATAACGATGTTTTCATCGTCTTTTAGCGTTATTGCATCGGCTATTTTTCCGGTTTTTTCGTTAAGCTTTGCTGCTATAACGCCTTTTCCGCCTCTTCTCTGTATTGGAAATTCGGATATGAGAACGCGTTTTCCGTAACCTTTTTCGGTTACAATCAAAAGGTATCGGTCGTCGGGATGTATCACTGTGGCAGCTACAACTGCATCGTCATCTTTGTCGAGTAACATTCCTCTTACGCCTCTTGCGGCTCTTCCCATCTGTCTTACATCTTGAACGTGGAATCTTATGGCTCTTCCTTTTCGTGATATTAATATTACATTATCTTTTTCTGAAACAGTTCCGATATATATAAGCCTGTCTCCAGGTTCCATGTTTATTGCTGTTATGCCTGTTGAACGGGGGTGGGAAAAGTCTGAAAGTTTAGTTCTTTTTACGTAGCCTTTTACAGTAACAAAGAAAAGGTCAAGATTTTCGTTAAAGTCTTTTACCGGAATTATTTTTGATACGTTTTCATTTCCTGAAAGTCCCTGTAAAAGACTTCTGATTGACTGCCCTCTTGTAGCTCTTTCTGATTTTGGAATTTCGTAAGCTTTCAACCAGTAAACTCTTCCTCTGTTTGTAAATACAAGTAGATAGTCAAGGGATGAAGCTGTTATTATCTCTTTTACAAAGTCGTCTTCTCTTGTTTTTATCCCTTTTATGCCTGTGCCGCTTCTTCCCTGCGTTCTGTAAGTGCTTGCAGATACTCTTTTTACAAATCCTTTGTGAGTGAGGAAGATGACAACTTCTTCATCTTCTATCATTGATTCTATGTCGATTTCTGCATCTTTAGAGACTATTTTTGTTTTTCTTTCATCACCGTAATGTTTAATGATGTCATCCATATCTTCTTTTATGAGTCTTTTTTGTTCTTCGTCTGATTCTATTACGAAGTGGTAATATTCAATATCCTTTTTGAGTTTTGCGTATTCTTCTTCTATCTTTTCTCTTTCAAGGCCCGTAAGTCTTTGAAGTTTCATATCGAGTATGGCTTTTGCCTGCTTTTCGGAGAGTCCAAACTCTTTCTGGAGCTCGTTTCTTGCAACTTCTGGATTTTCTGCGCCTTTAACGATGGCCACAATTCTATCTATGTTTTCAAGGGCAATTCTCAATCCTTCCAGTATGTGGAGTCTCGCTTCCGCTTTTCGGAGTTCGTATGCAGTACGTCTTAGGATAACTTCTCTTCTAAACTTTATAAATTCTGTCAGATAGGTTTTTAGGTTGAGAAGTTTAGGTTGACCGTTGACAAGAGCTATCATGTTGAAGTTAAAGTTTGTTTGAATAGGCGTAAATTTATAAAGTTTGTTTAAAACAACTTCAGGAGTTGAATCCCTTTTCAGTTCAATTACTACGCGTATTCCTTCTCTGTCTGATTCGTCTCTTATATCTGCGATTCCTTCTATCTTCTTCTCTTTTACAAGTTCGGCTATGTGTTTTATTAGTGAAGCTTTGTTTACCTGATACGGAAGTTCTGTTATTATAATGGCTGTTCTCTTTTTTAGTTCTTCTATCGTATGTTTTGCTCTTAGTGTAACACTTCCTCTACCTGTTTGGTAGATTCTTTTTATTGCTTCAGGGTTTATTATCTCAGCGCCTGTCGGAAAGTCGGGACCTTTTACAAATTTGAGAAGCTCGTCGATAGTCGTATTTTCGTGGTCGACTAAATATTTGATTGCCTGACATACCTCTGTCAGGTTATGCGGTGGAATGTTTGTTGCCATACCTACCGCAATTCCAGAACTTCCGTTTACTAAAAGGTTTGGAAATCTTGCAGGCAGGACTTCCGGTTCCGTTAAACTTTCGTCAAAGTTTGGTCTAAAATCAACAGTATCTTTTTCTATGTCTTTTAAAAGTTCCATTGAGATTTTCGCAAGTCTTGCTTCGGTGTATCTCATTGCAGCGGCACTGTCGCCGTCTATAGAGCCAAAGTTTCCCTGACCATCTATCAGGGGATACCTCATGGAAAAGTCCTGTGCCATTCTTACGAGCGCATCATAGACAGCGCTATCGCCGTGGGGGTGAAATTTACCAAGACATTCGCCAACGATTCTTGCACTTTTTTTGTAAGGTTTTTCAGGATATAGGTTGAGCTGGTACATGGAATAGAGTATTCTGCGGTGAACTGGTTTTAATCCGTCTCTTACGTCCGGAAGAGCCCTTCCTACGATTACGCTCATTGCGTAATCTAGGTAAGATTGCCGCATTTCTTCTTCTATAGGAATAGGAATAATCTGTTCCATTTTTTGAATTGCCTCCTGAATTAAAACGTAAGGAAAGTTTGCAGATACTTATTTTATCACAGAAACTTCAGCTTAATTTACACACCTTGTTTCGTCCCGATTCTTTCGCCATGTATAGAGCTTTATCTGCTCTTGCCAGGAGAGTATCTACGGTGTCTCCGTATTTATACTCTGCCACTCCAAGAGATATTGTTATTTTTCTGTCTATTGGGAATGTGTGATTTTCTATTAGTTTTCTCAATTTTTCAGCAAATTTTACACCGCCTGTTATGTCTGTTTCTGGAAGAATAATTAAAAATTCTTCACCCCCGTATCTCCCGAAGATGTCTGGTCTTCTTATATTCTTCTTAATTATTTGAACTATTTCTCTTAGAATTTTATCTCCCATTAGATGTCCGTATGTATCATTTACTTCTTTGAAAAGATCTACATCAAAAATAATTACGGAGAGGGGATTGCCGTATCTTTGTGTTCTAATTATCTCTTTTTCCAGTTCTTCTAAGATTTTCCTTCTGTTGTATATGCCGGTTAGACCGTCTGTATCAGCCAGTTTTTTGATTTCTCTGTTTTTCTTTTCCAGCTCTTTCATAACAGTGTTGGCAAGGTGGATGAGCATTTCTATTATCACATGTTGAATATCACTTTCTGTTTTCTGGTGATATAGACAGAATTTTTTAAAGTTTCTGCCTTTTCTTTTTTCATCTTTGTATTTTATTCCTATGGCTGTTAGGGTGTGGTTCAATAGTATCGGTTTTTTTCTTCCAAATATTTCTCCGAATACAAATCCGCCGGTTGTTTCTCCTATGGATTCAAATGGAGATATTTCTATAAGTGTTTTTCTTCCGAGAAAGCTTTTTCTGCCAAGACATGAAAAAAGTATTACTTTATCAGGAGAGAATTTTGTCATTTGCCACCATAGGTTCCGTGATGCAAGGAGAATTTTTCTTTCGCCTCCCACTCCGAAATAGGCATATTCGCCTTCACGGAAATTTCCGGTGTAAGACATTGATTCGTCCTCGTTTATTCTTATACAGGCTCTTGCAACAAGGGTGCCCATTCTCCTTACCATAAGGGGAAAACATAGTGTAACAGCTTCGAGATTTTTTAAGAACATGTCTCCCAGATAGTGACGGTAGAATTCTATGACTGGTTTATCTTCTATTTCATAGATTCTGTTTTTGAAAGCTTTTGTTATTTTAAACTTTTTTTCAAGGTGTTTCCATCCGAATGCATAGTCTCTGAAGGTTTCAATGCTTTCTCCTTTTATTGCCAGGAATACGATTCCTTCGGATATGACACGGTTCTTCGTGAAGACGAATGTATTTACAAAGCCTTTTGGGTTGGAAGCTACACCACCTACCATCGGAGCTTCTGGGTATATTCTGCCAAATTGATTTAGATATTCTTCAATATTTCCATCAAGATCGCTGACCAGTGTTATTATTGCTTTTGGTTTGAAGCTTTTAAGTTTTGTTGCTGTTTTTGTTGCATGTTCTTTTGATAGGTTGTTCTCTTCTATAAGTAGATATTCGAGGCTTTTAAGAGGAAAAACCGATTTTACCGATTCATTTAGTATAGTACTGCCCTCTATTGAAGCGGCAGTTGTCATGCCGCATATAAAATCGTAGTTATCAAGTTTTGATATAAGATTTTTTATTTCTTCTTTTGAGTATTTGTTAGCAAAAACGAGGATACCTTTACCGTTGCTCATTTTTCTCTCTCAGTTTTAAAATTCTATTTTATTATTTTAAAAGCTTTAGATGAAAAATCCAGAATCTCCTTTATTCGCACTTGTATATATCAATATCAATTATAATTATATATCATCTCTCCTTTTTTGCATAGTCGAGAATTTTTTTCATTCCTTCAGGTAGATCAATTTCAAACTCCATTCTTTTTTTAGTTGATGGATGATCAAATGCAAGGTAGTATGCGCATAGAGCATGCATATTCATTTCTTTTATATGTTTTCTAAGTGTTTCATCTTTTATCCTTGATAGTTTAAACCCGTAGATTTCGTCACCCAGGAGCGGGTGTCCGAGATGAGACATGTGAACTCTTATCTGATGAGTTCTTCCTGTTTCTAACTTGCACCTTATGTCTGTAAAGTTAAGTTTTTCAAATTTGTTGATTACCTGATAGTTGGTTATGGCCTCTTTTGGCGAGGTTGTATTTGGGGAGAACTTCTTTCGGTTAAATTTATCTCTTCCTATTGGTAGAACGATTCTTTCTTTATCTTTTTTTACTATTCCGTGTACGAAAGCTCTGTAAAATCTTCCGACACTTCTCCTTTTAAACTGTTCTATCAGGCTGTTTAGGGCATTGTCGTTTTTTGCAATTACTAAGAGACCGGCCGTGTCTTTGTCTATTCTGTGGACTATTCCTGGTCTGATTGTTCCATTTATACCTTGAAGATCTTTACAATGATATAGGATAGCATTAACAAGGGTTCCTGTATAGTGTCCCGGTGCAGGGTGAACTACCATGCCCGCCGGTTTGTTGACAACTACAACGTCTTTATCTTCGTAAACGATTTCAACAGGTATGTTTTCAGGTTCTACGTTTAACGGCACCGGTTCTGGTATTTCGAAATTTACAATATCGTCCTCTTTAACCTTGTATGAAGGTTTTTTTATGATTTTTCCGTTTACACTTACTTCTCCATCTTCTATAAGAAGTTTTGCCTGGTTTCGTGAGATATCTGCGATGTTGGAAAGAAAAACATCGAGTCTCTTTTTATTGTGTTCATTTGTGACTTTTACTTCCATTCTTTAAACCTTTTTTATCATCTTTTTAAGCCTTGCAAGTATCATTAAAGCGTCAAGTGGAGTTGTGGTTGATATATCTATGCTTTCAAGTTCTTTAATCAGTTCACTTTCTGATTCTGTAATAGTTTGTTCTATTTTTCTCTTTTCTTCCTTTTGTATATTAAATATCGGAAGTTCCAGTTCTTTTAATTGATTTTTTTCTTCGATAGATATCAAAATTTCCCTGGCTCTTTCTATGACAGATTCCGGTAGTCCTGCCAGTTCTGCAACATGAATTCCGTATGATTTTTCAGAAATTCCGGGCAGAACTTTATGAGTGAATACAATTTTTCCGTTTATCTCTTTCACGCTGACGTGTAAATTAAATACGCTGTCTATCTCTTTTTCAAGTTCTGTAAGTTCGTGGTAGTGGGTGGCAAAGAGGGTCTTTGCGCCTATTTTCGCAGTTATGTATTCAACGACGGCTCTTGCTATACTCATGCCGTCGTATGTGCTTGTACCCCTTCCGATTTCATCTAAAATAAGAAGGCTTTTTTCCGTGGCATTGTGAAGGATGTTTGCTGTTTCCACCATTTCCATCATAAACGTTGAAAGACCTCTGCTTAAATTGTCTGAAGCGCCGACGCGGGAAAAGATTCTATCTACAACTCCGATTTTTGCTTTTTTGGCTGGAACAAATGAGCCTATTTGTGCCATTAGTGTTATTAGAGCGGTCTGTCTTAAAAATACCGATTTACCGCCCATGTTTGGCCCTGTTACAATGGCAAAGGATTTGTCTTTGGTGAGGTTAACGGAATTCGAGATAAAGTCTTCTTCCAAAAATTTTTCTAAAACAGGGTGTTTCCCTTCTTCTATTTTCAGGTTATAACTATTGTCTATCTCTGGTTTTGTGTATCCTCTCTCAACTGCCACTTTTGCAAGAGATAGTAAAAAGTCAATTTTGCCGATTATTTCTGCCGTATGCTGAATTCTTTCTGTATTTTGGGTTATAAACTTTCTTATGTTTACAAATATTGTATATTCCAGCTTTTCTACCTTCTCTTTCGCCGATAGGATTTTTTCTTCAAACTCTTTTAGTTCGGGTGTTATGAATCGTTCAGCGTTTACGAGGGTCTGTCTTCGCATGTAGTCGTCAGGGACAAGATGGAGATTTGCTTTTGAAACCTCTATGTAATAGCCAAAAACATTGTTGAATTTGATTTTTAGACTTGAAATGCCTGTTCTTTTCTTTTCCCGCTCTTCAATTTTTTTAATTATCTCCTCACCTTCTTCAAGAATGGTTTTTAGTTCATCTAATTCTTTATTAACACCTCTTTTTATTATTCCGCCTTCTCTGGATGAAAAAGGTGGATTTTCCACTATTGTTCTTTCAAGTTCGCAATAGATGTCTTCTAATGTATCTAAATCTTTTCCAAGGCTTTTTAAAAGTTTTGATGACATGGATAGGAGGTGTTTTTTTAGTTCTGGAAGGTCTTTAATAGAGCGGCGAAGGGCTGCTAAATCTTTTGGTGAGGCGACTCCAGAAGTTATTTTAGAAAGCAGTCTTTCTATGTCATATACATTTTTCAGAATATCGCCTATTGATTCAGCTATGAGAAACGAGTTCATTAACTCTTCTACGCTATCGAGTCTTGCCTCTATCTCTTCCTTTTCTTTTAAGGGATGAAGTAAAGAGAATTTTAAGAATCTTCTTCCCATTCCTGTTAGTGTTTTGTCAAGGATGCCAAATAGTGAGTATTCTTTTCTGCTATTATTCATTGATTCAACAATTTCAAGACTTCTGCAGGTGTGGGGATCAATGTACATAAATGAATCTTCGGAGTATCTCTTTGGTCGTTTGAGCTTTGGTATGAATTCAATTTGTGTTTCTTCTATGAATTTTTTAAGTGCAGAAAGACTTTTTACTTCTCCTTTGCGTTCCGTAATTATTGTTTCTTCATCTTTGAAATAGGATTCTTCTTTTGTTTGGAAAAATGTTTCAGGAGATAGACTTTTTACCTCTTTGAAAAGCGCTTTAAGTTTCTCTGGAACGATGAGCTCTTTAGGTTTAAATTTGCTTATTATATTAAGAAGACCATCTTTGTCTGTTGTCGTAAAAAATAGGTCTCCGGTGGAAAGCTCAGTCCATGAGATGCCAAAGTTCTTTCCTTCAGGATAAATTGCCATGAGAAAACGGTCTTCTTTTTCATCTTCAAAGTACGTTCCGGGTGTAACAATTCTTACAACTTCTCTTTTTACGACTTTTTTACCCGGTTTTGGTTCTTCCATCTGTTCACAAATAGCAACTTTGTATCCTTTTCTTACCAGTTTTTCTATGTATGGTTCGACACTGTGATAAGGGACACCACACATGGGAACTTTTTCGGCAGACTTTCCGAAACCTCGTGATGTTAACGTTATTTCAAGTTCTTTAGCAGCTATTTTGGCATCTTCAAAGAAAAGTTCGTAGAAATCTCCCATACGGAACATTAAAAGAGTATTTTTGTATTGCTCTTTAATTTCAAGGTATTGTTTAAGAGCAGGTGTTAATTTTCTTTTGGACTTATCCATTGTTGTCTCTTTTAACCTATGGTATGACTTTATATTTTAAGTAAAAACGTTGTTTCAGTCCAGTTCGAAAAAATTTTCACATTCATTTGCTAATAAAAATTATTTTACATAAGTTTCTTTTTTTATCTAGTAGTGTTAATATTCTACGTAATTTTTATGCTGTATTTGCTGCAAATACCTCTTGACATCACAATTTAATTTTACTAAACTACATCTCGGTAATACTAACCTATAATAGGGAGGTAAAAGGGATGTCTTTATTTGGTACGAAGAAAATAAGAACCTTCGCCCCGCCGAAAGATGCCAGAAAGGGGGGAGGAACATACCTTCCGGGAGAGCTGAAAGGTATCATCAAAATTAATACTGACAGGTGTGTGGCATGTGATACCTGTAGGCCTCACTGTCCAGCTGACGCCATCAATGGAAAGCTTGGAGAACCTCATTCTATTGATGTTGACCGCTGTATAGCCTGTGGTCAGTGCCTTGTTAACTGTCCTTTTCAGGCTATTGAGCAGATGTCTCAAATTGATGAGGTTTCTGCCAGGTTAAAAGATCCAAACACAGTAGTTGTTTTTGCACCTGCCCCGGCAGTGAGGGTGGCTCTCGCAGAAGAGTTTGGTGGTAAAACAGGAGAGCTTACTGTGGGTAGAATGTACAATGCCTTTAAAAAGCTTGGAAACAACGTAAAAATCTATGATATCAACCTTGCTGCTGACCAGACAATCTGGGAAGAAGGAATGGAGTTTATCTGTAAGGTTCTTTATCATGTTGTTGGTTTGAAAAAGTGGGAAATTGATGAAGAAATGGCAAAGGCTCTTGGGATTGAGCCAGTAACGATTAATCTCGAATGGTGTGAACACCATCCTCTTCCACACTTTACAAGCTGTTGCCCGGGATGGATAAGGTGGATGGAACTTTATGCACCTGCCGTTCGTCCTCATGTTTCAGGAACTAAATCTCCGCAGCAAATTTTTGGTCCATCTGCCAAAACCTGGGCTGCATTAGATGTATGGAAAGTTGATCCGAGAAAAGTCTATAACGTTACAGTAATGCCTTGTACATCAAAGATTTTTGAGGCTTCAAGGCCCGAGTTTAAGTCTGCTTATGAGTACCTGAAAGAAAACGGTAAGATTCCGGAAGATACACCTCCGTTTCCTGATGTTGATGCTGTTCTTACGACAAGGGATATGGCAGAGCTTCTCAGAAGAAACGGTATTAATCCTCTTGAAATGCCTGAAAAGATTGAAAATCCTGAGCCTACTGAAATATATACCGGTGGTGGAACAATTTTTGGAACATCTGGTGGTGTTACAGAAGCGGCTCTTCGTATGGCTTACTTTGTTCTTTCAGGTGAAGAGCCTCCAAAGTGGGATATCTATCCTGTTCGTGGTTATACAACAGGTATTAGAGAGGCTGTTATTCCTATTCCTGTTAAGTTACTTGGAGGAAAAACTTTTGATCTTCAAGTTTGTGTTGTGAATGGAAACAGAAATCATCTTCCGCAGATAGTAAAAGAAGTTCTTGATGGAAGCTCCAAATATCACTGGATAGAGGTTATGAACTGTCCAGGTGGATGTGTTGACGGAGGAGGACAACCTGTTAATGGTATGGGAACAGGCTGGATTGATGGGCTTTTCCCAATTCCAAAAGAAGTAGGAAATAGTATTTAAATTTGAGGGAGGTAAGAAAGAATGAAGAGGTTACCTTACAAGTATGAAGAAGGTCCCGCTTCTATGGTTGTTTCCAGAAGGGGATTTTTAAAGGTAACAGGTATCCTTGCTGCGTTTGTGGCTTTTGGAAAAGCGGTTATAGGTTACTTTTACGGTAAAAGGCATGACTATATTACATCAAGGCAAGATGGTCTTTACGAAGATGATAAGATTCACCAAAGAGAAGGACTTGCCGCTTCTCAAGAGAACCCGACAGTTAAAAAGTATTACGAAGAGTTTGGAGAATATCCGTTAAGTGAGAAATCCCATCACCTTCTCCATACGCATCATTATTATGAAAGATGGCAATTAGCCAAAGCAAAAGGGGAGGTGTATCATGGCTAATGATTACATGAATAAAGTTCTAAAGTTTCCTCTTCCGAATAAGATTTTTCACAACGTTAACGCTGTAACCTGGTATATTCTTCTTATCACAGGTTTAATAGCTTACTTTAAGCTTGCTTCTCCGCAGACTATGGCTCTAATGATGAAGATTCACATCTATACGGCTGTCATTTTTACGCTTAACTTCATAGCTTTTGTATTTATTACCCCTCATAGATTCTATATGATGCTTGATAGACTATTTACATGGGACAAGGATACGTTTGCCTGGTTTAAGAACTTTGGCGGTTATCCGAGGATGCTTGGAATTCCTTTTGGTCCTGAAGAGGTAGCACCTCAAGGTAAGTACAACGCAGGTCAGAAGTTAAGTTATCCCATGTTTGTGTTCTTTGTTGCGATTCTTATCGTAACAGGATGGGGACTCTTTCTCTTTAAACATGCTCTTGGGAAAGGTTTATTTACCGTTATGTTTTATGTTCACGTTTGGGGTTCTATTCTTGTCAGTGCAATGGCAACATTCGGTCACGTTCCCCTTGCTCTTATTCACCCTGATGATGTTAAGGCAATGTTTAGATTTGGTCCTGGAACCGTACCTATAGAAGTTGCAGCTCATCACAACCCTAAGTGGGTTAAAAATGAAATTGTTGAAATAGACCTTCCAAAAGATATTCCGGAGGGACATCACCACTAATGAAATTTCGCATTGAAAGAGACTTTTTGGGAGAGGTATCTATCCCCGCTGACCGGTATTATGGTGCTCACACCGCCCGGGCGGCGGGGAATTTTCCTATTTCAGGATATAAAGTTCCTTTTGAGCTTATACAGGGGTTTGCTTTCGTTAAAAAAGCTGCTGCTATTGTAAACGGAAGACTTGGCTATTTAGAAGAAGAGATTGTTAATGCAATAGTTAAATCGTGTGATGAAGTTCTTGAAGGTAAATTCAAAGAGGATTTTATAGTTGATGCCTTTCAAGGTGGTGCAGGCACTTCTACAAACATGAACGTAAATGAAGTTATAGCTAACAGGGCAAATGAAATTTTGGGCAGTGAAAAGGGAAAATATTTTCCCGTTCATCCCCTTGAACATGTAAATCTTCATCAATCGACAAATGATACGTATCCAACGGCCCTTAAGATTGCTTCTCTCTTTCTTTTGAAGGAACTCAGTGAAAAGGTTGCTGAGTTTCAGGGGAGCCTTCAAAAGAAAGAGAAGGAGTTTGCTTCTATTGTAAAAATAGGCAGGACAGAGCTTCAGGAAGCTGTTCCCATAACGCTTGGCAGAGAGTTTTCCGGGTATGCTGACGCTATTTCCAGGGATAGATGGCGTATATGGAAGGCTATGGAGAGAATAAGGATACTTAATATCGGTGGGACTGCCATTGGTACCGGTTTGGCAGCTCCAAGAGATTATATTTTTGAAATTATAGAAGTTTTGAGAGAGCTTACAGGTTTGAATATATCAAGGCATGAAAATCCTGTTTCTGTCACCGCTTTTGCTGACGACTTTGTAGAAGTAGCAGGAATTCTTGATGCATATGCATCAAACGTTTTTAAGATAGCAAACGATTTGAGACTCATGAATATGTTGAAAGAGATAAAGTTAAAACCTGTTCAGCCAGGTTCTTCCATAATGCCGGGAAAAGTTAATCCGGTTATCATGGAAGCTGCAACGCAGGTTGCAATTAGAGTTAAAGCCAATTTTTCAACGGTTAGAGAGTGTGCATCTCATGCCTCTTTTGAAATAGTGGAGTTTATGCCTCTGCTTGCTTTTTCTTTAATAGAAGCTTTAAAGCTTCTTATTAATATTTCTGAAATTCTCTCCAAGCACGTTGCTGAAATAAAGCCTATTTCCGAAAAGTGCCAGGAGTACTTTGAAAAAAGCTTTTCCCTTGTTACGGTTATGTTGCCTCTTATAGGTTATGAAAATGCGACAGAGATAGTTAAGGAGATAAAAGAGAAGGGCGTGAAAAACATCAGGGATTATCTGACACAGAGGTTTGGGATGGAAGTTGTTGAAAAACTTCTGTCACCGGAATACCTTAATGCTCTTGGTTATGATGAAGAGGAATTAGAGGAGCTTTTAGATGAATTCAACACCTAAAGGACTGAGGCTTCACATAGGCGTTTTCGGCAGGACAAATGTAGGTAAGTCAAGTCTTATAAACCTTCTAACCGGTCAGGAGGTTTCTATAGTTTCCGAGATTCCAGGTACCACAACAGATGTTGTTGAGAAGGCGATGGAGATTCTCCCTATAGGCCCTGTTCTTTTTCTTGATACTGCCGGTGTAGATGACGAGTCTCTACTTGGGAAAGAGAGAATAAGAAAGGCAATGGAGATACTCAAACGTTGTGATGTAGCCGTTTTAGTTGTTGAACCTGATAGATTTACCGATTTCGAAGAACAGTTGATTGAAAGATTTGAAGAGAAAAAGATTCCTTTTGCCTTTGTTATCAATAAAGTGGATTTTTCAAAACCGTCTGAAAGTTTTATTAAGAAGCTTGAAGAGAAAGCGCCTGTTATTCAAATTTCTGCAAAGAGCGATTCAAGGGAAGAAGCACTTTCAAAATTCAAAGAGATTTTACTTAAGGTTGTTCCTTCAGAGTTTTTAAAAGAACCGCAACTTATAGGTGACCTTGTTCCTCCCGGCGGTATAGCTGTCCTTGTTGTTCCTATAGACCTTGAAGCACCTAAAGGGAGGCTGATTCTGCCTCAGGTTCAAACGATACGAAATGTTCTTGATAGTGATGCAACGGCAATAGTAGTAAAGGAGAGGGAGCTTCCGTTTATCCTTTCTGTTTTAAATAAAAGGCCGGATATTGTCGTTTGCGATTCTCAGGTGGTTTTAAAGGTTTCTGCCGATGTTCCGCCGGATGTTAAGTTCACGACGTTTTCTGTTCTGTTTTCACGGTATAAAGGAAACATTACTGAATTTGCGAAAGGTCTTGCCACAATAAAGAATTTGAAAGAAGGTGCGAAGGTTCTTATTGCCGAATCCTGCACTCACCATCCGATAGAGGACGATATCGGTAGAGTTAAGATTCCCCGCTGGATAAGGCAGTTTACCGGTTTAAAGGACATAGAGTTTCACCATCACGCAGGAAGAAGTTATCCGGAGGACTTGTCCGGTTACGATGTTGTCGTTCACTGTGGAGCATGCACTTTAAATAGAAGAGAGATGCTTTCAAGGATAGAAGCTGCTAAAAGAGCCGGCGTTCCAATAACAAACTACGGGATGACAATATCCCTCACTCAAGGGGTGGCAGAAAGGGTGCTTGAACCTTTCCCATCAGCTTTGAGGGCTTTTAGAAACAGCATTAAAAGGAGGAAGAGAAATGTTAACCGAAGAGGCTGTAAAATCCTGGATATCTAACGTTATAAAGCCGGAACAGTATGAAAAATACATGGAAAACGGTAAAGACTTTATCAATGATGAAGAGATATGGGAAAAATTAAAGGTAAACAGCAATCCTGAACCTTCCCGTATAAGAGAGATTATAGCAAAATCTCTTGAACTTGAAAGACTTGAGCCTGATGAAACAGCGGCACTTTTGCACGTTAAAGATGAAGAACTATGGCAGGAGATTTTTGAAGCAGCTGGAAAGATAAAAGAGAAAGTTTATGGAAGGAGAATTGTAACCTTTGCTCCCCTTTACGTTTCCAACTACTGTGTTAATGATTGTGACTACTGCGGTTACAGAATTTCCAACGATAAGGTAAAAAGAAAACGTCTTACAATGGATGAGCTTAGAGAGGAAGTAAAAGCTCTTGTTAAGCAAGGCCACAAAAGGCTTATCATGGTTTACGGTGAACATCCCCTTTCAGATGCAAAGTTTATAGCAGAGACCCTTAAGGTTACTTATGAAACGAAAGTTGGTCACGGAGAGATTAGGAGGGTAAATGTTAACGCAGCTCCTATGAGCGTTGAAGATCTTGAACTTTTAAGGGATATTGGAATTGGAACGTATCAGGTTTTTCAGGAAACATACCACCACGAAACCTACAAGAAACTTCACAGAGGTCTTAAAGCAAATTATCAGTGGAGGTTATACGCACTTCACAGAGCTCAGGAAGCAGGTGTTGACGACGTCGCTATAGGGGCACTTTTCGGCCTTTACGACTGGCGTTTTGAGGTAATGGGACTTCTCTACCACGCTATTGACCTTGAAAAGCGTTTTGACGGCGTTGGACCTCACACAATTTCCTTCCCGAGACTTGAGCCGGCAGTCGGGACACCTTTCTATGAGAAGCAGAGAAAATATCTTGTAAGTGACGAAGATTTCATTAAATTGGTTGCAGTTATAAGGCTTTCTGTGCCTTACACAGGTATGATTTTAACGGCAAGAGAACCTGCGGAGATAAGAGAAAAGGTTCTACCTCTTGGCGTTACTCAGCTTGATTTTGGAACAAACATCGGTGTTGGTTCTTACAGTAAAGGTGCCTTTGACCCTGAAAAGCAGCAGTTTCTCATTAACGATAACCGTTCACTTGACGAAGGTATTAGGTGGCTTGCTTCCACTGGAAGGATTACAAGCTTCTGCACGGCAGGCTACAGATGTGGAAGAACAGGAAACTACTTTATGGATATAGCAAAAACTGGAAAGGTTCATCACCTTTGCATGCCCAACGCCATTTTGACGTTTAAAGAGTATCTCCTTGACTACGCTTCTCCGGAAACGAGGAAGGTAGGTGAGGAGCTTATAAAGAAAGAGCTTGAAGCTATAGATCATCCCAAGTTAAGAGAAATCGTTGAAGAGTATCTGAAACGAATAGAAAACGGCGAAAGAGACCTTTACGTATAATTTAGGGGGATATTTCCCCCCCTATTTTTACGGAGTTAAGTATGGAGAAAGAAGAGGCAATAAAACGTTTTGAGGTTTTTCAGAAAGAAATCAGACAGAAATATCCGGATGTTAATGTAGCTCTTTGTGAGCTTTTAGGCAGACGATGGTCTTTTCTTTGCGGTTTTTCTATGGAGCTTTCTCCTTTCGTTAAGAGGGTTAAGATTAACGAGCGCTACGGCATTTCAATTTTTGACGATAGTATGGATGAAAATAGATCGGAAGAGATAATCAAGATTCTCAAAGGGTATTTTGATGGAGATAAGTGACGATAGGATTCTTAAAGAACTTTCAATAGATGGTGTCTCCGGTTCTCTTATATCACTTGCAGACCTTATAAGAAAACAGAAAGTTGGCGATTTTGTCTATTTTAGAGGTCTCGTTGAAATATCAAACATCTGTTCAAAAAACTGCTATTACTGCGGTTTGAGAAAAGGCAATACAAAATTGAAAAGGTACGCTTTATCTGAAGATGAAGCGGTTGTCATCGGTGTTTTTATATATAGGAGCGGTATTTCTTCCATTGCTCTTCAATCGGGAGAAGTAAAAAGTGATAGATGGGTTGAAAAGCTTGTAAATATTGTTAGAAGGATAAAAGAAGAGACAAAAAAGATAGATGAAGAAAATGGAAAAGAGCCAAAAGGTGCCGGTATAACAATATCCTTTGGTGAACTTGAAAAAGAACACTACGAAGAGCTTTTTAGGGCCGGTGCTCACAGGTATCTTTTGAGGATTGAAACTTCAGATAGGGAGCTTTATGAAAAGCTTCATCCTGTAGATGAAAATCACTCTTTTGATACAAGGTTAAAGTGTCTCGAATGGCTTAAAGAGATAGGATACCAGGTTGGTACAGGTGTTATGATAGGCGTTCCAGGTCAGACTATTAAACATCTTCTCAGCGACCTAAGATTTTTTAGAAGTTTTGATATAGATATGATAGGCATGGGTCCTTACATAGAACATAGAGATACACCTCTTTTCGTATGGCACAGGAAAGAGATAGAAAAGAGAAGTTTTTATAGGAAGGCTTATGAGCTTTCTATAAAGATGATAGCCTTTGCCAGGATTATGCTTGAGGATGTAAACATAGTTGCATCAACTGCTCTTCAAAGCATTCCCGGATGTGAAAATTCTCTTGAAACTGGAATAATAGCCGGTGCGAACGTTGTTATGCCTGTTTTTACACCGTCTGATTTCAAAAAAGCTTACTCGATTTATGAGAACAAGAACAACTTAACCGTTTCTCAAATGGCAGAAAGAATAGAAAAGGCAGGATACATACCTGTTTTTGATAAGTGGGGAGATCCTATTCACTACTTTGAGAGGATAAAGGGGCAGACCGCCCCCGTTTAGATACCTCAGCCAAACGGTGAACAGGTTGCACCTGTGGAACTTGAACTTGAGCTACTTCCGCTTATGCCGCATGCAGAAATCTTTTTCTTAACGTTTTGAGAACCGCAGTATGGACACTTTACCTCGCTTACCTTTGAAGCTGAAATAACAAACTTTTCAAACTCTTTTCCGCAATCTTCGCATTTAAACTCGTAGACTGGCATTCAACCTCCTTGATGTTTTATTCATTCTAAAATTGTAGTTAAACCGGATTTTGTGTCAAGTATTGGGGATGTAGAAAAACAGCTTGTTTTATACGCTGCTATCGTATGAAATTAAGTAAAAATTGTGCTTTATGGTAGTATTTCATCAATTGTGTCTCACTAAGATTTCAGAGGCGACCTCCCCCATAGATTTTAGGAGTCGAAAAAACC